>NZ_JAQRFK010000099.1 GCF_028598745.1 Xenorhabdus sp. IM139775 | reverse complement strand
GGCAAGTGACTGTCCAGCGTGTCCAGCAAGGCCGCTTGGGTAAGTAACACGACCGGCGCGGCATCCGCCAGCATATAGGCCAGCCGTTCGGTGGGATAGGCCGGGTCAAGCGGCACATAGGCACCGCCGGCCTTCAAAATAGCCAGCAAACCCACCACCATGTCCAGACTGCGTTCGACACAAATCGCCACTCGGTCATCCGGTTGGATACCGAGCGCAATCAGATGATGCGCCAGTTGATTGGCACGGCGATTCAGTTCGCCATAGCTGAGTGCCTGTTCCTCAAACACGACGGCAGTCGCCTCAGGTGTCCGTGCCGCCTGCGCTTCGAACAGTTGGTGGATCAGCGCATCCTGCGGGAAATCCGCCTGTGTGGCATTGAAATCGACCAGCAACTGTTGTCGCCCTGATGCCGGCAGCAAGGGCAGGGTTGTCATGGTCTGGGTTTCATCGGCGGCCATTGCCGCCAACACATTGGCTAAGTAGCCGATCATGCGCTCAATCGTGGCTGCATCGAATAAATCAACGGCATAGGAAAGTTCACCAGCCAGCCCCGCCTCGGTTTCCGTCAGGGACAGGGTCAGGTCAAAATGGGCGCTCTGGTGTTCCTGCTCGACCGGGGTGAGTTGCAGATCCGGTAAGGCCAGATTTTGTAATGTCGCGTTCAGGGGCGTATTGTCCAGGGCCAGCATCACCTGAAAGATCGGGCTGTGGCTTAAACTGCGCTCAGGCTGGAGGGCTTCCACCACCTGCTCAAAGGGCAGATCCTGATGGGCATAAGCCGCCAGCGCCCGTTCCCGCACCTGTGCCAGCAAATCGTTCACACTGGGGTCATCACTCAATGTCACGCGCAAGGCCAGCGTATTGACAAAGAACCCGATCAATCCTTCCAGCGCATGGTGCTGCCGGCCGGCAACGGGCGTACCGATAACCACTTCCTCCTGACCACTCAGCCGGGCCAGCACGATACTCCAGCCGGTGAGTATGGTCATAAACAGGGTGGTATTATGGCGTTGTCCCAGCGCCTTAAGCGCAGCGACCAAATCCACATCAAGATGCACAGGGCAATGGCTGCCGGCATAGCGCTGTACCGCCGGACGAGGCCGATCCGTGGGCAGGTTCAGCAAGGCCGGCGCCCCGGACAGCCGGGCGCACCAGAAATCACGTTGTGCTGTCAGGCTGGCTTCGTGCTGTTTGTCACGCTGCCAGACGGCATAGTCGGCATACTGAATCGGCAGGGCGGGCAGAGGATCGTCCTGACCATCAAGGGCGGCACGATAGAGCACCGCCAGCTCCTGCATCAGCACCCCAAGGGACCAGCCGTCAGAAATAATATGGTGTTGGGTGATCAGCAAGACATGTTCTTCTTCGGCCAGTTGCAGCAAGTGACCGCGGATCAGTGGGCCTTGGCCAAAATCAAAAGGCGTCTGCAATTCAAGCGCGGTCAAGGCAGCCACACGCTCGCGGTGATCAGCCGGCGTTAATGCACGCAGGTCGTGGTAGGACAGGGCAAAACCGGTGTCAGCCGGACTGGGTTGCTGGCAGGGCTGGCCGGCAAGGAGCACAAAGTGCATGCGCAGGCTTTCATGGCGGGTCATCAGGCGATCGAGGGCATGAGCCAAGGCCGGGCGGTGAAGCCGGCCGGTCAGGCGTAACGCCATGGGGATATGATAGGCCAGGCTGGCCGCCGGATCGAGTTGCCCGAGGAACCACAGCCGTTGCTGGGCAAAAGATAACGGCAGCGGCTGCCGGCGATCCACCACTGGAATGGTCACCTGCGTGGTGACTGCCGCCGCCGTCAGTGTCTGGGCCAGTTCAATCAGACGCGGCCGGTCAAAGAGTGACTGCAAGGGTAACTCGCGTGCCAGAACCTGACGCACCCGCGAGGCAAGTTGTACCGCCAGCAGGGAATGGCCGCCGAGTTCGAAGAAGTGATCATGGCGGCCGATGCGTTCCAGTCCCAGCACCGCCTGCCAAATCCGGGCCAGCGCGATTTCCACTTCCCCCACCGGTGCCTCATACGCTTGCGTCGCCACGGACGATGAATCCGGGGCAGGCAGTGCCTGCCGGTTGATTTTGCCATTGGGCGTCAGTGGGAAAGCCGCCAAGGTCACAAACGCGCTGGGCAGCATATATTCAGCCAGATGTTGGGCGAGTTGTTGGCGCAGTTCGGCTGGCTGGAATTCAACGCCCTCCTGTGGCCGCAAATAGGCCACCAGCCGTTTCTGATTGGGTTCGTCTTCGCGTGCCAGTACGATCGCTTCGCGCACGCCGTGGCATTGCTCAAGCCTAGCCTCGATTTCACCCAGCTCAATGCGGAAACCGCGTAATTTCACCTGAAAATCATTGCGTCCGCAGTACTCGATATTGCCGTCCGGCCACCAGCGACCGAGGTCGCCGGTCTTGTACATCCGGGCTTGCGGGTCGGCAGAGAACGGATCACGCAGGAAGCGTTCTGCCGTCAGTTCAGGTCGGTTGAGATAGCCGCGGGCGACGCCGGCACCCGCAATGTAAATCTCGCCGATGACACCCAGCGGGACGGGTTGGCCGTGGCTATCCAGAAGATAGATTTGGGTATTGGCAACCGGACGGCCAATGGGAGGCGAACTCTCTTCCTGATGGTCACATTGGTAGAGGGTGGCACAAATAGTGGTTTCCGTCGGGCCATAGCCATTGAACATCAGCCGGCCCTGTGCCCAGCGCTTGACTAGGGCTGGCGGGCACGCCTCTCCCACCACCAGCAAGGTGTGTAAGGTATCGGGCAGTGAATCCATCGTCGCCAGCGCGGTGGGTGGCAGGGCGACATGGCTGATGGCATGGGTGGCCAGATAGCCGGACAGGATCTCACCGGGCAGCAGGTCGGCACGTTTGGCGAGATAGAGGCAGGCACCTGCCACGAACGTTATGCCGTATTCAAAAATGCAGCCATCGAAACTGTTCGACGCGAATTGTAAGACGCGGCTGTCAGGGGTGAGTGCCAGTGTCTTTTGCTGGGTGGTCACCAAATTACACAGGCCGCGATGTTCAATCATCACCCCTTTCGGTTGGCCGGTGGAACCGGACGTATAAATGATATAGGCCAGATGGCGGGAGGTCAGCCCCAAGGCTTGAGCATCAGGGTTGTCAGCCGGTTGTGCTGAGAATACCGGATCTTGCTCAACAAGGAGATGATCAAGTAACACTGTTGGCAGGGAACCAGACAGTTTGTCGCGTTGTGCTGTCTGGGTCAGTAAGACCACGGGGCTGGCATCTTTCAGCATATACGCCAACCGATCGGCGGGATAGGCGGGGTCAAGCGGCACATAAGCCCCACCGGATTTAAAAATAGCGAGCAGGCCAACAATTAATTCCAGACCGCGTTCAACACAAATGGCGACCCGATCATCCGGCCGTATTCCCAGCGCAATCAGGTGATGGGCCAGTTGATTGGCTCGCCGATTCAGTTCAGCATAATTGAGCGTTTGCCCCTCAAATACAACAGCGATAGCCTCAGGTTGCTGGGCGGCCTGTGCTTCAACCAGTTGGTGGAACAGCGCGTCTTGCGGGAAATCCGCCTGTGTGGCATTGAAATCGACCAGCACCTGCTGCCGTTCTGCTGCGGGCAGGATCGAGATAGTCAGGATCGGCTGTTGTGGGTTGTGAACCAGCGCCTCAACCAAGCCGCTCATGGCCGTCACCAGATACGTATTAATCTGTTCTGGTGCAATGTCGGTTACGGTCAGGGCAGTCAGTTGAAAGCCATCCCCTAAATCGTCCACTGCCAGATTAACGGGATAATTAGTCCGTTCCTCTGCCGCCAAAAGACGGATACCCGGCCCAATAGTACTGACCATCGCAGCGTCATCGGCTTGGCTATGGCGATAATTCAGCAAGGTGCTAAATAAGGGGGTCGGTTGTGTCACGCCACTGCACCGTTGTGCCAGTGCCAACGGTGCCTGCTCATGTTCCAGCAAGGTGGTCAGGTTACGATAAGTCTCCTGCACGATGTCTTGTGCGCTGCGCCCGCGTAAGGAGAGACGAATGGGCAGGGTGTTGATAAATATGCCTAATATTTGGTCGGCACCGGAAATGCCTTGCAAACGCCCCAACAATACGGAACCAAACACCACATCGTCACGGCCGCTGGTCTGGGCCAAAACCTGCGCCCAGGCAACATGGAACAGCACACTGGCGCTGACGCCCAGACGGCGTGCCTGTGCCCGGATCGCTTGTGCCAGCTCAGGCGCGAGCAACAGGCTGGCCTGTGCCAACGGATCGCTATCTTCGGGTGATCCACCCGATTCTGGCTGGTCTTTAGGCAGGGTGAGCACCCCAAATGGCGCGGTGGGTTCATCGATATCGGCCAGTTGTTGGCGGAAATAATCTTCATGGATTGAAATCGGTGTATTCAGCGTCTGGGCGATGAAATTACGATAGGGCAGTGCCGTGGGCAGTGTTGTTTGATCCCGTAATATCATGGCCATTTCCGCGAAAATCAGCTCCAGTGTCAGATGATCGCTGACCAGATGGTGTAAACGCAGTACCAGCAACCACTCATTTTGCTCAGGATCATGGGCGATATCTGCCGTGAGCAAGGGGGCGCGGGTCAGATCGATACGATGCAGGCGTGGATCGGTGTGCTTGCGTAGTTGTGCCGGGATGTCATCCATTGTGTCCGGGGTGAAGGCATTGACAGGCAGTGATGCCTGACGCCAGACCACCTGAACGGGCTGGGGCAGACCCTGCCAATGGACGGAGGTGCGCAAAATATCATGGCGGTCAATCACCTGTTGCAGGGCACCCAGGAAAGCATCAAGGCGCTTACGGCTATCAAATGCCAGCATGATGTACAACAAATAATCATCACCTTGGGTTTGTAACAGATGATGGAACAGAATGCCTTCCTGCAACGGTGCCAGCGGATAGATATCCTGTACATTGCGTGCCCCATCCGGAATAAGTTCAATGATGGCGTCAATCTCGGTCTGGGGCAGCGAAACCAGCGGTAACATAGCGGGGGTGATGGCCGTGCAGCCTGTCGGGATCAGGTTGGGCGGTACGACAAACGTCCCGGTGTGATGCCGGATAGCCTGCGCCATATCAGCAAGGACGGGGGCGGTGAAGACATGGCGGACATGGAGTTGCCAGCCCTGCTGGCGCAGTTCTTCAATCAGGCTGACAATCATCAGCGAGTGACCGCCGAGTTCGAAGAAGTGATCATGGCGGCTGACGGATGGCAATTTTAATAGTTTCTGCCAGATCTGAGCCAGCGCCGTTTCTGTTTCACCGATGGGCGGCTCTTGGCTGCGGATGACGACAGAGGATGAGTCGGGTGCCGGCAGGGCCTGTCGGTTGATTTTGCCATTCGGCGTCAGTGGGAAAGCCGCCAAGGTTACAAACGCACTGGGCAGCATATATTCAGCCAGATGTTGGGCGAGTTGTTGGCGCAGTTCGGCTGGCTGGAGTTCAACGTCCTCTTGTGGCCGCAGATAGGCCACCAGCCGTTTCTGATTGGGTTCGTCTTCGCGCGCCAATACAATGGCCTCGCGCACGCCGGGGCATTGTTCAAGTTTGGCCTCGATTTCCCCCAGCTCAATGCGGAAACCGCGCAGCTTGACCTGAAAATCATTACGACCACAGTATTCGATATTGCCGTCGGGCCGCCAGCGGCCAAGGTCGCCGGTTTTGTACATCCGGGCATCGGGGACGGCGGAGAACGGATCACGGAGGAAGCGTTCTGCCGTCAGTTCCGGCCGGTTGAGGTAGCCGCGGGCGACGCCGGCACCGGCAATATAAATCTCGCCGATGACACCCAGCGGAACGGGTTGAGCATGGGCATCAAGAATATAGATGCGGGTATTGGCAATCGGATGGCCAATAGGCGGTGCACTCTCTTCCTCACTGTCACATTGATAAAGGGTGGCCCAAATGGTGGTTTCCGTCGGCCCATAGCCATTGAGCATCAGCCGTCCCTGCGCCCAGCGTTTAACCAAGGTTGGCGGACACACTTCCCCCGCCATCAGCAACATTTGCAGGGTATCGGGCAGTGAATCCATCGCCGCCAGCGCGGTCGGTGACAGGATCACATGACTAATGGCATGGGTAGTCAGGTAGCCGGACAGGATCCCACCGGGCAGCAGATCGGCACGTTTGGCGAGATAGAGACAGGCACCCGCCACAAAAGTCATGCAGTATTCCAAAATGCAGGCATCGAAACTGTTCGAGGCGAATTGCAAGACGCGGCTGTCAGGGGTGAGTGCCAGCGTATTTTGCTGGGTGGTAATCAAATTACACAGGCCGCGGTGTTCGAGCATCACCCCTTTGGGTTGGCCGGTGGAGCCGGAGGTGTAGATCACATAGGCCAGATGATGGGGTGTCAGCCCCAGCGTTTGTGCCAGCGGATTGTGATCGGGCTGAGCTGCCAGACGGGATCCCGGTGTATCGAGCAATACCGTCGGTATGGCATTTACCGATATGGAACTTATCGGTATGGCACTGTCCAAGCGATCAAGGAGTGCGGCCTGAGCCAGTAAGACCACGGGGGTGGCATCTTCCAGCATATAGGCCAACCGATCGGCGGGATAGGCGGGGTCCAGCGGCACATAAGCCCCGCCCGCCTTGAGGATAGCCAGCAAGCCGACAACTAACGGCAGACCGCGTTCGACACAAATTGCGACCCGATCATCCGGCCGTACTCCCAGCGCAATCAGGTGATGGGCCAGTTGATTGGCACGACGATTCAGTTCGCCATAACTGAGTGTTTGCTCCTCAAATACGGCGGCGATAGCCTCAGGTTGCTGTGCGGCCTGTGCTTCAAACAGTTGGTGGATCAGCGCATCCTGCGGGAAATCGGCCTGCGTGGCATTGAAATCCACCAGCAACTGTTGTTGCTCTGATGCCGGCAGAATAGGCAGGGTGGCGATGGGTTGTGTCTCATCTGCCACTATTGCTGCCAGCACATTTTCCAGATAACCAACCATGCGTTCAGCCGTTGCGGCGTCGAACAGATCGGCCGCATAGATCAGTTCCCCGACCAGCCCGGCCTTGGTTTCAGTCAGTGATAATGTTAAGTCAAAGTGAGTACTGGGAGACATTGACTCAACCAGCATACATTGCACATCGGGTAGGGTCAGCTCTTGGAATGGGGTGTTGTTTAAGGCCAGCATCACCTGAAATATCGGGTTGTAGCTTAGGTTACGTGCCGGCTGGAGTGCCTCCACCACCTGCTCAAAGGGCAGATCCTGATGGTCATAGGCCGCGAGCGCCCGGGCACGGATCGCCTTGAGCAGATCCGTCACCGTGGCGGAATCGTTCAGGGTGATACGCAAAGCCAGCGTATTGACAAAGAAACCGATTAACGATTCAAGCTGATGATGGGTTCGGTTAGCCACCGGCGTACCAATGACAATCTCATCCTGACCACTCAGCCTAGCAAGAACAAGACTCCAGGCACCGAGGACAGTCATAAACAACGTCACGTTATGGCGTTGTCCAAGTTTTTTAAGGGCGGCCAATAAATCCGCATCAAAGTGGACGGGCATTTGACCGCCGACAAAAGATTGGGTCGCCGGACGCGGCCGATCGGTCGGCAGGGTCAATAAGGGCGGCGCCCCGGCCAGATGAGAATACCAGAAGTTGCGTTGTGCCGTGAGCTTGGCTTCGGCTTCTTGCAGCCATTCACGTTGCCAGAGGGTGTAATCGGCGTACTGAATGGGTAATGGCGGCAGGGGATCATCTTGGCCAGCCAGAGCGGCATGGTAGAGGGCGCTCAGTTCACGCATCAATACGCCGATGGACCAGCCGTCAGAGATAATGTGATGTTGGGTAAGCAGTAATACATGTTCCTCATCGGCCAGTTGCAACAAATGACCCCGTATCAGCGGGCCTTGGCTAAAATCAAAAGGCGTTCGTGCTTCAAGGGCAGCGAGTTCAGCGAGACGGTCGGCCTGCGCTTCTGGTGCGAGTACGCGCAAATCTTGGCAGGGCAAGGTTAAACCGATATCAGCCGGATCGATTTGTTGGCAAGGCTGACCTGCGACCAATACAAAGCGGGTACGCAAAATTTCATGTCGGGCGATTAACTGATTGAGCGCGTGGGACAAGGCAGGGTGACTAAGGTGTCCGTTAAGGCGCAGTATCACCGGAATATGATAGGCCAGGCTGGCCGCCTGATCGATCTGGCCCAAGAACCACAGCCGTTGCTGTGCAAAGGACAACGGTAGCGGCTGGCTACGGTCAGCCACGGGGATCGCGGCTTGGGCGCTGACTGTAACGTCAGTCAGCGTTTGAGCCAAATTCATCAAAACGGGTTGATCGAACAGTTGTTGTAATGACAATGCCCGGGCCAAATTTTGACGGATATGGGCGATGAGTTGGGAAGCCAGTAATGAATGCCCGCCCAGTTCAAAGAAATGATCGTGACGACCCACTTGTTCCAAACCTAACAATGTTTGCCAGATTTGGGCCAATGCCATTTCTGTCTCACCGACGGGTTCTTCATAGTCGCGGGTCACGACGTCTTTCAAATTAGGGGCAGGCAGTGCCTTGCGGTCGAGTTTGCCATTGGGCGTCAGCGGGAAAGTGTCTAATGTCACGAATGCGCTGGGCAGCATGTAGTCGGCAAGGTGCTGGGTGAGTTGCCGGCGCAGTTCGGCGGGCAGGAGTCTGGCATCCGGCTCAGGCAACAAATAGGCGACCAGCCGTTTCTGATGGGGTTCATCTTCACGCGCCAGCACGACCGCCTCAAGCACGCCGGGGCACTGTCTGAGGCGGGCTTCGATTTCCCCCAGTTCAATG
>NZ_JAQRFK010000098.1 GCF_028598745.1 Xenorhabdus sp. IM139775 | reverse complement strand
ATAATTACTGACTGATGGTTATTGCAGCAAATTCCACTTAAGTTGATAGTTTTTCCAGCATCAGGAAGCCATATTCACGTAAAACGGGGCGCAAGGCTTCACTCTCTGGCTCCATTTTTGTGCAATACGCCAAATTATCTGCTGTTGTTAAAAACAAATTATCGCGATTTTTGATCAACCATGCAGTTCTACGAGCAATGGCCGCTCCCGAATCAATTAATCTTGTGCCATCAGGTAAAACGTTAGCAATTTCTTCTGCGATCAGAGGAAAGTGCGTACAACCCAAAATAACGGTATCCGGTGGTTCTTTCATTCTCAGCCAAGGCTTCAATATTTTTTCCAGCGCTTCCCGTGGAACATCCTGACCATGTAGCTTCCGTTCAGCCAATTCCACCAACTCAGCAGAACCGATTAAATACATCTGACAATCCGTGGCGAATTGTGTAATTAATTCTTTGGTATAATCGCGATTCACTGTCGCGCGTGTCGCCAATAATCCCACAACACGATTACAGGTTAGCTTTGCCGCAGGTTTGATCGCCGGAACAACTCCCACAACGGGGAAAGAAAAACGTTCACGCAAGGCGGGCAAGCTGACTGTACTGGCAGTATTGCAGGCGATCACGACAACAGCCAAAGGATGTTTCTTCTGGATCGCACCAACAATCTGCACAACCCTTTCGATAATGACTGCTGCTGTTTTCTCGCCATAAGGGAATGCTTCATTATCGAAAGCATATATATAGTGGAGATCCGGCAAGAGCCGCCGAATCTCTTGGTAGACAGATAAACCACCGACGCCGGAATCAAAAACCAGAATCGTCGGACGGGCGGTTTTGTTTAAATCAGAAGTTGTAGCTGCCAGTGAGGTAGTATTCTCTTCCCGGGGTGCGATAGCCATAGGCTGTCTCATAATTTTTATCAAACAGATTAGCTATTCTAGCACGGATCGTAAGGTGGTCAGTGATCGGATATGAGGCGCTGATATCCCATAAACTTACGCCTGATAATTTCACTGTTTTTGCAGGATAGGTACTATAGTCTTGGTCATAACGCCGCCCCATGTACTGATAGGTTATTCCCCAATCGACATTAAAGGCAGCCCAATCTAATTGATATTTCAACTGTTGTTTAGCTCTGCGGGCTAATTGTTGATCATTGCTATCACGCGGATCAAGGTACTGTAATGTGAATTGATGCTGGAATAGGCCGGTATCCATCGTTCCCGTCCATTCAACCCCTTTTATTTTGGCCTTGCCAATATTTTCATAATGGTCATTGACATAAGTTATCAATTGTTCAATATCGTTGTGATAAGCTGATAGACGCCAATTAAGTGGCCCGGTCAATCCTTCGATTCCAACCTCCCATTGTTTGCTTTTTTCTGGCTTAAGGCTTTCATTTCCCCATTGACTATAAAGCTGATTCAAAGTCGGTGCCTTAAATGCGGTTCCGTATGAAGTGATAAAACGATAGCCTTCACTAAACTCCCAGCCGATGCCCGCCTGCCACGTCGTATTCCAGTCATATTCAGAATGATGATCTGAGCGTACAGCACCTTCTAAAATGACATCCTGAACTTTTTGCTGCGCAGTTAAATAGAGTCCCGTATTGTCAACCTGCTTTTGTACCGGGATGTTATTGGAGCCTGCGGCAACCCATTCTTTTTTCCAGTCAATTCCACTGCTGATTGCACCATGACCAAGCTGCCACAAATTTCCCCATTGTACATTGTCTTGTTTTGAATCACTCAGACTGGCGTTATTACCATAACGCCCAGACTCTGGAACATAATTGTAGTCTTTGACATGGCTGCGACTGACAATGAATTGAGAAGAATAAATGCCTTGATGAAATTGAATGCCGGCATCATAAGTACGACTGAACAGTTCACGGGTATCCGGATCGCTAATACTCCATCCATCATAAGCCGTCCGATTATTAAAACCGTAGGCTCGAACAAATCCGCTAAGTTGTGCATTGATTTTGTGATCTATTTCCAACCACAGCATTTTACTCATAAAACCATCACGATCTGGCTGACGATATCCCCCTGTTTTCCCATCAACGATAACGTCAAACCCTTTGGTATAGGTATAGCCTGCGGCGGTGGTTAATAAAGTATTCTCACCGAGTTTCTGCTGTGTCGAACCATTATAGTTTTGGTATCCGTGCGAGCCTAATCCTGCATTTAGCGTTGTTCCCTGCTGTTCTCGCTTGGTGATGATATTAATGACGCCACCAATCGCATCGGAACCATACACGGCAGAACGCGCACCACGGATATATTCTATTCTTTGCACCATTGAAATTGGGATCTGGCTAAAATCGACATCGCCGGTAATGCCTGCCTGATTCAACCGAATTCCATCCACCAGCACCAGTGAATGTCTTGAGTTTGTGCCACGAACATAGATAGATGAAAGTTGTCCAATACCGCCATTCTGTACAATATCAACACTCGGCAAGCGGCGTAAAACATCGACCAGGCTACTGGATTGCCAACGATCGATATCCTCCCGCGTCACTATCGTCGTGGGTGCCAAAACGGAAGAAATGGGCTGTTTAAAGCGATTGGCGGTAACCACCAGCGTATCTTGATTTTCAGCAACCGCAAAATGGTTCCAGCCAGAAAATACCGCCATGAACGCAGCAGACAGAAGAATATGTTTTTTATTTGTCATAAGATTTGTGATGAGAATGTATGTAGTATCTGGCTATTTATCTGACGATTTAACGACCATGCACTTAACAAGAACGCACTTAGCGATAACGCACTTAGCAATAAATAGTCATGCTACGATGAAGCTCTTGGCGTGTCCAGAAGACCTCTCTATCAAAAAAGAAGCTGATAAACCAGAAAACTGGACATCCTTTGCACTTCCCCTACAATGCCGCTCGGAAATTTTTCTTAATGCGACCATACGAGAACCCGATAATGCAGAATGTTTTGCCAACGGAAAATTATGAAAATCAATTGATGGAGAAAGTCCATCGCCTAAAAGAAATGATGCTCCCCTTCAGCACACCTGAACCTGAAGTTTTCCGTTCCCCGGCATCCCATTACAGAATGCGGGCAGAATTCCGTATCTGGCATGAGGAAGATGACCTCTATCACATCATGTTTGATCCGCAAACCAAACAACGTATCCGTATTGATCAATTTCCCGTTGCCAATCAATTAATCAATCAAATGATGCAAGCTATCATTGCGGGTGTAAAAGATAACCCTGTATTGCGCCATAAGCTGTTTCAGGTGGATTATCTCTCCACCCGCAGTAATAAAATCATTGTTTCCCTGCTTTACCATAAAAGACTGGATGAGGAATGGCGTGAACACGCAATCGCACTGCGTACCCAACTCATCGCGGCAGGATTTGATCTCCAGCTTATTGGGCGTGCGGCAAAAACCAAGATCATGCTTGACCATGATTATATAGATGAAGCGCTGCCGGTTGCAGGTAAGAGCATGATCTACCGTCAGGTTGAAAATAGCTTCACCCAACCGAATGCCAGCATCAATATTCATATGTTGGAATGGGCCATTGATATCACCAAAGGCTCGAAAGGTGACTTGCTTGAGCTGTATTGCGGCAATGGTAATTTTTCTCTGGCACTGGCACAGAATTTTGAGCGAGTCTTGGCAACTGAAATTGCCAAACCTTCGGTTGCAGCCGCCCAATTTAATATCGCAGCGAACCAGATTGATAATGTGCAGATTATCCGCATGTCAGCGGAGGAATTTACTCAGGCAATGAACGGAGAACGCGTGTTCAATCGACTGCAAGGCATTGATTTAAGCAGTTATCAATGTGAAACCATTTTTGTTGATCCACCACGCAGTGGGCTGGATGAAGAAACGGTAAAAATGGTGCAAGCGTATCCGCGCATTCTTTATATTTCCTGCAACCCGGAAACGCTCTGCCAAAATCTGGAAACACTGACACAAACCCATAAAGTCAGCAAACTGGCCCTTTTCGACCAATTCCCTTATACCCATCATATGGAGTGCGGTATCCTACTGGAGAAAAGAGCATCATTGTCAGTAAACTGACTGAAAAACAAAAACGCCACCGATCTCATTTTGTGGCGTTTTTTATTGAATCGCTCGTAAACTTAGCTTTTGGCAATAAGCATGGCTTGCTGCTTGCGCGTTCTCATCTTTAAGTAGATCCAAAACACCAAAACAGTACCAATAACGACAGGCAAGAAATTAGAGCCAATGGCGGGATATTCCATCCGAATGAATGCACTGTACACGAACATCCCCAAGAAAAAGCACCCCATCGCCAGTTTGGGTAATCCTTCTGCCATTGGGTAATTCAAATAACGTTGATGGAGACAATACACAGAAAGTACCAGTGCAATAATAGGGAAAATGGAAAAAGGGACTAATGAATTGAAAAATGCTGAGAAAGTTCCGTGTGTTGCCATTCCAACGATAAGAGCCAGCAACATTGTGCTTTTATCTTGGCGGTATTGTTCCATCGTATTATTCTCCTTTCATTATTATTTCAGGGTCTTAGGGATTATTTTAGGCATCGCTTTAGGAACAGTGTTTTTTTCTTGCTCACGACGATACCAATAATAAGCGCCTTTGGAAATCATGCGGAGTTGTAAAACCAAACGCTCTTCGAGACGACGCCTTTTCTCTTCATCAATATCCAATGCTTCTGCACCCGCACTGAATACGATTGTCACCATCGCCTCGGCTTGTATTTCAGTAAAATGGCGAGGCGTATGGCTGGCTTGCTCAAGATAGTCTGCCAATTCGGCGATAAAATGTTGGATTTCCCGTGCGACAGCCGCACGAAATTCAGCTGATGTGCCAGAGCGTTCACGCAACAACAGCCGGAATGCATTGGGATTGTTGCCGATAAATTCCATGAATGTTGCAACCGAAGTGCGGATGACACTGCCACCTTTGGCAATGCGCTGACGCGCCTGACGCATTAATTGACGCAACATCAAACCACTTTCATCCACCATAGTCAGCCCCAGTTCATCCACATCCCGAAAATGTCGATAAAAAGAAGTCGGTGCAATACCCGCTTCCCGGGCGACTTCCCGTAAGCTCAGGCTGGTAAAACTGCGTTCAGCACTGAGTTGGCTGAATGCCGCATCAATCAGGGAGCGACGGGTTTTTTCTTTCTGTTTTGCTCTGACGCCGATTACGTTACTCACAACAATCCTGATCTATCTCGACTCTAATCAGGCAAATATAACAGATTCTGTCAGGTTTGCTGTGATTGTTCTCTTAAAGATATAACGCAATATCTCCCTGTTTTTTTCTAAACCGTGAGATAAAAACCTTGTGCTCATTGGGTTATTACACCAAGTAATGTTAAGATAGCGTTGTTATTTTGTGTAAAAACAGGTCTTTCCTCTATGCAACATACTCATTTTGATGCCATTGTGATTGGCTCTGGTCCCGGAGGGGAAGGAGCCGCAATGGGGTTGGTGAAACAAGGTAAAAACGTTGCTGTTATAGAACGTTACAGTGACGTCGGTGGCGGATGTACTCATTGGGGCACCATCCCATCGAAAGCTCTCCGCCATGCCGTTAATCGTATTATCGAATTTAATCAAAATCCCCTCTACAGTGATAATTCCCGCATTCTTCGCTCCTCGTTTTCAGAAATCCTGCGCCATGCTGAAGTTGTGATTAATCAGCAAACCAAAATGCGCCAAGGATTTTATGAACGCAATCGTTGCCGAATGTTTGCGGGAGAAGCCACTTTTATTGATGAACATCAGGTCAGTGTTCGTTATGCCGATGATAGTGTTGATATCTTGAGTGCAGACAAAATCATCATTGCCACTGGCTCCCGTCCATACTGCCCGCCTGATGTCGATTTCTCCCACTCCCGTATTTATAACAGCGATACCATCCTGCAACTGGATCACGAACCACGCCATGTCATTATTTATGGTGCCGGGGTGATTGGTTGTGAATATGCCTCCATTTTCCGCGGGTTGGGGGTTAAGGTGGATTTGATCAATACGCGTGATCATCTTCTGTCCTTTCTTGATCAAGAGATGTCTGATGCCCTCTCCTACCATTTCTGGAATAGTGGCACGGTTATTCGCCACAATGAAGAATATGAAAAGATTGAAGGCCTTGATGATGGTGTGATTGTGCACCTGAAATCCGGCAAGAAAGTCAAAGCAGATTGCCTGCTGTATGCCAACGGCAGAACAGGTAATACAGACACGCTAGGCTTAGAGAATGTCGGGCTGGAAACCGACAGCCGGGGCTTATTGAAAGTCAATCGCGTCTACCAAACCCGTAATGAAAACATTTACGCCATTGGTGATGTGATTGGTTATCCAAGTTTGGCTTCTGCGGCCTATGATCAGGGGCGTATCGCTGCAAAAGCGATGACGACAGGCAACGCCTCCCTGTATTTGGTGGAAGATATCCCAACAGGAATTTACACCATTCCCGAAATCAGTTCGGTGGGTAAAACCGAGCAACAATTAACCGCCATGAAAATCCCTTATGAAGTAGGACGCGCCCAATTCAAACATCTGGCAAGAGCGCAAATTGCAGGTATGAATGTTGGCAGTCTTAAGATCCTGTTCCACCGTGAGACAAAACAGATTTTAGGCATCCACTGTTTTGGCGAACGTGCCGCAGAGATCATTCATATTGGTCAGGCCATCATGGAACAAAAAGGCGAAGGCAATAATATCGAATATTTCGTTAATACTACCTTCAATTATCCAACCATGGCGGAAGCCTACCGTGTGGCAGCACTCAATGGGTTAAACCGGTTATTTTGATCTTTTTCCGAGTACGTCGAAATAGTTGCCCATTTTAGTCCGAATCGCCTCTGCCAATTGCTCATAGCGACCACGCAGAGGTGAGCCGGGACGATAAACCAATATGACCGATCGTTTGGGTTCCGGCTCATCACACTCCAGATAGCAAACGCCATCCCGCTTTCTCTCACTCGGCACCGACAAATCAGGCAATAATGTCATTCCGCTGCCTGCTGCAACCATATTGCGCAATGTTTCCAGACTCGTCGCCCTAAAATGCGTATCTTCTTTAGCACCCGCCTGAAAACAGAATCCCATCGCCTGATCACGCAAACAGTGCCCATCTTCCAGCATTAATAACTTTTCGCCGGATAGCTCACTCATTTTAATCTTGTCCCGCCCAGCCCATTTATGTTCTTCATACACCGCCAGCTTCATCGGCTCTTCAAACAGCGGTACTTCGATAAAGGCTTCGGTTTCTTTCACCAACGCCAAGATAACGCAGTCAAGTTTCCCACTATCAAGTTGTGCCAGCAAACTTTGGGTTTGCGCCTCATGCAGGTACATTTCCAATTTGGGAAACAATTTATGCAGTTCAGGAATGATCAGGGGCAGGAGATAGGGGCCAATGGTTGGAATAAGGCCGATATGCAACGGCCCGGACATACTTTCACCTTGCAGGGAGGCCATTTCCTGCAAAACCTTCACTTCTCTCAGTACGGTTTTGGCCTGTTCCACCAGCAGCATACCCTGTTGGGTAAATAATACCTTGCGGCTGGTGCGTTCCAGTAGCATCACGCCAAGTTCATCTTCCAGTTTGCGGATTTGTCCACTCAGTGTCGGTTGGCTGACATGACAAGCATCAGCAGCCCGGCGAAAGTGCCGGTATTCAGCAAGTGCCACAAGGTATTCCAGATCGCGGATATTCATTTCCGACCTCATTGTTGACTGTCAATTTTTGATGGGAAAGCGCTATCTATTTAAGATATAGTCGTCATTATATAAATATTAAGTATTTAAATGAATAAATAGTTATGAGATACAACGACATAATTTCATTAACAAAAAATACTTGCAATATCTTTACTATGTTGTACCTTCATCCATAAGTCATATTAAACTATATAGGCTACATAAAAAATACAGTAGGGTTTATATGAGACTGGTACTATTAATTATATTAATTGTTTTCGTAGGAATGGAATTAAGAGTTCCGATATCATACTTACCCACAATGGCTGAAGAAATCATTAACAGCCTGCATATAAGCACTTACTTATTCTCATTTTTAACCTCCATTTATCCATTATGTTTCTTTTTTATCTCCCCGTTGGTTCCGCTGCTGGAAAAAAAGATATCCCTGAATAAAATCATTATGTTATCTATGATACTGAGTATCGTTGCTTACGTGCTGAGATTAGAACAAAGTATCCCTATACTCATTGCTTCAACGTTTTTATTTGGCTTCTCTATCTCATTGGGTAATATATCACTACCTTCCTTTATCAAAAGACAAAGTGAAAATAAAATATCTTTATTATCATCCACCTACACTGCATCACTCTATCTTGGCCCTGCATTGGCGACTTCATTAACTATCCCAATTAAAAATTATCTGAACTTATCATGGAATACTGTCCCTCTATTCTGGGTGTGCATCCCCGTTATTGCTTTCATCGTCATGGGGATATTCACCGTTAAAGAAGACAAAAAAGAAAAAATTAACGATGATTTATCAAAAAGGGACGTTCAGAATGATCTATTTAACGCCAAAAACATCACACCTGTAAAAAATATTTTCTGCTATTCGATGGCGCTCTATTTTGGGATTTTATCCGGTATATTTTTTATTGTTACCGCATGGATGCCAACCATTATCATTTCTTTTGGATTCGACCACGAAACGGCCGCCCTATACTCCTCTTTATTTACTTACTCGGCCATCCCTTTCTCGATACTAACATCCTATATTATCTATAAAACTAAGAAACAATGGATCTACTTTTTCTTTAGCCCCCTTATTGTTTTATTTGGCGTTGCTAACATGATCTACTGGAAAGA
>NZ_JAQRFK010000097.1 GCF_028598745.1 Xenorhabdus sp. IM139775 | reverse complement strand
AATACTTATCCCAAAATGCCTTCAAGACACCACAAAGAAAAGTAAGGAAAAACATGATATTGGATGAGTGCCTTAAACAAATTAATTATTAAGATCCAGTATATAATCGCTTGGTGATCCGTATCCCACAAGACAATATTCGTTATTTCTTCCTGAAAGGTTTTATTGGGCTGCATGGTTGTAGCTTAACCATCAACGGCATTGATGAAGAAAACAAGACCATTGCTTTAAACCTGATCCCGGAGACGTTAAGAATGACGAATCTCAGCCAGATTAAGGTCGGTGATTTTCTCAATTATGAAATAGATCAAACGACAAGAACTATTGTGGATACACTGTCCCGCACGCTCGCAAGACAGAAGTAGCTGATTATCTCCCCGCTGTGCGGGGAGATAATCAATGCACTTTGAAGTACGTCACCCATCAACTTAATTTATCTTGTGCCCATTTAAGGCTGCTTTGATATTCGGTTGGCAAGAGTGAAGCTAACGTTTGCAATGTCGTTTTCAGTATCGTCTTATCTGCATGAGTCACATTTAAATGACCGACCTTGCGCACCGGGCGAACTTCTTTTTCATACCAGTGCAAACGAACCAACGGCAAACTCAGCCATGCGGGGTTTATCCCTGTGCCGATCAGGTTGATCATGACGGATGGTGCAAAGATTTCGGGTTGTGGCATCGGGAGATTTAAGATCGCCCGTAAGTGCAGTTCGAACTGGCTGACAGAAGCGCCGTTTTGTGTCCAATGACCGCTATTGTGAACCCGCGGGGCCAATTCATTGATCAACAAATTATCGCCAACAATAAAACACTCCATCGCCATCACACCCACATAGTTCAGATGATTCATGATGGCGGACAGCATCTTCTCTGCTTTTTGTTGAAATTGCCTATCGGCAGTATGATCAGGCAAGGCAACACTGGTACGCAAAATACCTTCCTGATGCAAATTGTGAGTCAGCGTATAGAATACGCATTCACCTTTGGCATTACGGGCACCCACCAGCGAGACTTCTCCTGAAAATGGAATACCCTGTTCGACAATACATTCCCCATCACTCCCACCATAAATTTCAGGTGGAAGGGTGGTTTCATCACCCGGCCGGATACGCCATTGACCGCGCCCGTCATAGCCGCCTGTCCGCCGTTTCACAATGATAAAATTGCCCAATTCGGCAAATAGTTGTGGCCATTGATCGGGCGTAGAAAGCAATCGCCACGGTGCAGTTGCCAGGCCCAACGTATCCATGAGCTGTTTTTGTGGCAAGCGATCCGCCAGTTGCGGAAAAATATCGCGATTGATAAACGCCTTATGGTGAGCCAATTCGCGGGTTAATGCGGTTTCGGGCCAGCGCTCAATTTCAGCGGTGATAATGCTGCCTTGGTAAGGCACAGCTTCTGGCTCGGCATCCAATCCAACAGGGTAAACCGCGATCCCCAATGGTTCACCGGCTTGACGCAGCATCCTGCCCAACTGACCATTTCCCAATACACAAACAGGCTTCATGCCTCCTCCCGTGGATCTGGATTATCCAAAACCGCCTGTGTCTGTGCACTGCGCCACTCTGACAAACGTTGAAGCAGCGCATTATCATGCAAAGCCAGCACTTGAGCCGCCAATAATGCGGCATTTGCTGCGCCTGCCTTGCCGATAGCCAGTGTGCCGACAGGGATACCCTTTGGCATTTGGACGATAGAATACAGGCTGTCAACACCGCTAAGTGCGGCGCTTTGTACAGGAACCCCAAACACAGGTACTAAGGTTTTGGCTGCCAGCATCCCCGGTAAATGGGCCGCACCACCGGCACCCGCGATAATCACGTCAAAACCGTTTTCCTTGGCTTGCTCGGCGAAACTAAACAGTTTATCGGGCGTTCGGTGTGCCGAAACAATTTCAACATGAAAAGGGATCGCAAGAGAGGTCAAAATATCGGCGGCATGTTGCATGATTGCCCAGTCGCTTTTAGAACCCATGACAATAGCAATCTTGGTCTCTATTTCTGTCGGGGAAGTCATAAATCAGATGCTCCTGTATTGGGGTCTACCAGAACAAAGATGAAATTTCAGACGGCGGATCATATCACGCTAATTGCACAAGGAAAACGTTTGCGTCGTTTGATTTGCCGAATTTTATAAAAATAAGTCACGGCGATCAGAGAGGGAAGGATATCAATTCAATGGCTGTTTCTGTGACTTTAAACATTGAACCTTGCTCATGCCATGCCCCTAATACACCACGGTATACGGTTTTCTCATCAAGTTGAATATTATGTATTGCCGGACGATGAGTGTGCCCGTGGATGATCCAATCTGCCTGATGTCTTTTAAAATGCCCGATAACAGCCTCTTGATTGACATCCATAATCGATTCGGATTTTTGACTGTTGGCGCATTGGCTACCCGCCCGCATTTTGGCGGCAATTTTCAAGCGGATAAACAGAGGGAGAAGCAGGAATAGCCGTTGTATCCACGGAGTATGTACGCGCTTACGATACTGCTGATAGCCGATATCATCGGTGCATAGCGTATCGCCATGCAGAATCAGAATACGTTTGCCATACAATTCCAGCACCTTTTCTTGTGGAAGCAGGATTAAGCCGCTTTCTCTGGCAAAACGGGAACCAAGCAAAAAATCACGATTGCCATGAATAAAGTAACAGGCAATCCCTTTTTGTTTCAGTTCATTCAGTGCTTGGGCAATTTCGGTGTGTAATGGGTTGGGGTCATCATCACCAATCCAGTAATCAAAAAAATCACCGAGGATATAAAGACGCTCAGCGTGAGTGGTATCCTCACGTAAAAAACGCAGAAAACCGGCAGTGATTGCCGGTTCTTGTTCGCTGAGGTGTAAATCTGCAATAAACAGTGTACTCATGTTGCGCTTAACTATTTCGATTAACTATCTAAAATGGTCTTTATTCGCTAACAGTGACACGTTCAATGATCACATCTTCATGCGGTACATCTTGGTGCATACCGCTGCGGCCAGTGGAGACACCTTTGATTTTATCAACCACATCCAGGCCTTCAACGACTTCGGCAAATACGCAATAACCCCATCCATCCGGGCGCTCTGAACGGAAGTTCAGGAAATCGTTGTCCACAACGTTAATGAAGAATTGGCCAGTGGCAGAGTGCGGATCATTGGTACGCGCCATAGCGAGGGTGCCACGGCTGTTTTTCAGGCCATTGTTGGCTTCGTTCTTGATGGGGTCCTTAGTGATCTTCTGTTTCATGCCAGGTTCAAAGCCACCGCCTTGGATCATGAACTCATTGATAACACGGTGAAAAATTGTGTTGTCATAAAAACCTTCCGAGCAATAACCCAAGAAGTTTTCAACAGTGATAGGCGCTTTATCAGCGAATGTTTTGATTACGATATCGCCAAAGTTGGTGTGGAAAGTCACCATAATAAAAATCCCAATAATAGTTTTGAGTAACCCTGCATTTAGGGGGTTCGGAACAACCGCTGTTATATCATATCTCAGATTTTGAGTCAGTACTCTGGGCTGTATCAGGGCAAGGCAGTTTACGGCACTTGCAAAGCCGGGCATATCAAGGTGAAATACCTCATCCGGCTTCTATTTATATTGCTGATAAAGCAGCCTATAATCAGCCAACTCACTTAATTATATTACACGTAGATTAATTTTTTACGGAAAACCCACTGATGCTAAAAATTTTCAATACTCTCAGCCGTCAAAAAGAAGAATTTAAGCCGATTCACGAAGGGAAAGTGGGCATGTACGTGTGTGGCATTACCATTTATGACTTGTGTCATATCGGTCATGGCAGAACATTTGTGGCATTTGACGCGATTGCCCGTTATCTGCGTTATTTGGGATACGATCTGACCTATGTCCGTAACGTCACTGATGTGGATGACAAAATCATCAAACGCGCCATCGAAAATAGTGAAAGCTGTGACGATTTGACCACACGTATGTTGGCAGAAATGCACAGCGACTTTGATGCCTTGAATATCCTGCGTCCAGATTCAGAACCCCGTGCAACACAACATATCCCAGAAATCATTGAGATCACAGAAGGGCTGATTAAACGCGGGCACGCTTATGTTGCCGCTAATGGTGATGTGATGTTCTCCATTGAGACTAACCCTAATTATGGCCTGCTTTCCCGCCAAGACTTGGCACAATTGCAGGCTGGTGCCCGTGTTGAAGTGGCTGATGTAAAACGTAATCCAATGGATTTTGTCCTCTGGAAGATGTCCAAACCCTGTGAGCCTAGCTGGGAATCGCCGTGGGGAGCGGGTCGTCCGGGTTGGCATATTGAATGTTCCGCTATGAACGGCAAGGCGCTTGGTCACCATTTTGATATCCACGGTGGCGGTTCTGATTTGATGTTCCCGCACCATGAAAATGAGATTGCCCAATCCACTTGTGCGCATGACGGCCCTTACGTCAATTATTGGATGCACTCCGGCATGGTGATGGTGGATAAAGAGAAGATGTCCAAATCATTGAACAACTTCTTTACTATTCGCGATGTGCTGGAATATTACGATGCTGAAACCGTGCGTTATTTCTTGTTATCCGGTCACTATCGCAGCCAGTTGAATTATACAGAAGAGAACCTGAAACAGGCGCGGACTTCCCTTGAACGCCTGTATACTTCCCTGCGTGGTACGGATAAATCGGCGCAACCTGCGGGTGGCGAAGCATTTACAGCCCGTTTCGTTGAAGCAATGAATGATGATTTCAACACACCGGAAGCGTATTCAGTCTTGTTTGATATGGTGCGTGAGCTTAATCGCCTGAAAACAGAAGACAGGGTTGCGGCTAACGGTCTGGCGGCTGAACTGCGTAAATTGGCGGGAATTCTCGGTCTGCTGGAACAAGATCCAGAACACTTTTTGCAAGGTGGGGCACAGGCGGACGACGATGTTGCTCGAATTGAAGCACTGATCAAACAGCGTAACGATGCCCGTAAAAATAAAGCATGGGCATTGGCTGATGTGGCGCGTGATCAGTTGAATGAAATGGGCATTGAGCTGGAAGATGGTCCACAAGGCACAACATGGCGTCGTCAATAATCGTCTTTTGCTTTGTTGAACGATGCTCTATCCCGGAACCGCCCCTGAGATGGGCGGTTCAGTTTCTATCGCATTTACGCTTTTACCGATGAGTATTGGTATGCTCGGGATAGAAAGCGTTTCCAGCGTGATACGTGACTTTGCCGGAAGCCGCGTCCCGTTTTATGGCGATAAAAGAGGAATGACTCAGATGTTCAGGGATTTGATGTGTGCTATCACTGGAAGCAGGATTGAGACGAGAAATTGTCACCCTGCGTTTAGAATGACTTAATTTATAAGGTAAACCCAACAACCTTCTTGCAGCTTTATTACTTAACATAATTAACTCCGTTTCAGTTGTACATAAGATCCCCAGTATAGCAACTTATTAGAGAATCAAAACAAGACGGACAGGATTGTTTATCAATATATCGTCAATGTCACATATCCTGCGGATAAAACCGGATAAAGAGATCCCCAAATTGTTGATAAAAAGTAATGAGTTTCTATTTAAAATAAAAAGACAGCACCATAAATGTATCAATACATAAGATGCTGTCTTTTCAAAAAGTATCAGGGGTTATGTTTACCCGCTAATCTATTCTTCAATGCAAACGGAACCACCATTAAAAGTCACGACCTTACCGGCGGTAATTTTGCAACGTTTACGGGTTTCGGGTTGATTATCAACCTGTACCAAGCCTTCTGCAATCACCGTTTTCGCCGCTGCACCACTTTCACACCAGCCCTGAAACTTCAGCAAATCACACAATTCGACATAAGGGTGGCCGTCTAAATCAAAAATTTCCATCAATAACCTTCAGTTGTATCTACATCATGATATTCCTTGCAGGCTTGCAAGGTATTTTGAATCAAAGTTGCAACAGTCATTGGGCCGACCCCACCGGGCACAGGGGAGATCCAACTTGCGCGTTCAGATGCTTTATCGAAATCCACATCACCAATGACTTTGCCATTTTCCAGCCGATTGATGCCGACATCAATCACGATTGCGCCAGGTTTAACCCACTCACCAGGAATAAAATTCGGCTTACCGACAGCAACAACCAGTACATCAGCCTGTTCCACATGCTGGCGTAAGTTTTTGGTAAAGCGATGCGTTACCGTAGTCGTACAACCTGCCAACAGCAATTCAAGACTCATCGGACGGCCAACGATATTGGAGGCACCAATAATCACTGCATTTAGTCCATAAGTATTGATATTGCAGCGTTCAAGCAGGGTTACAATCCCACGGGGGGTACAAGGACGCAATCTTGGGGCGCGTTGACACAGGCGGCCGATATTATAAGGGTGGAAGCCATCCACATCCTTATCGGGATGAATGCGTTCCAGTACTTTGACATTATCAATGCCGGCAGGTAAAGGGAGTTGAACCAAAATACCATCGATTTGCGCATCGGCGTTCAGGTCATCTATCAGAGAGAGTAACTCAGCTTCGCTGGTCGTATCAGGCAGGTCATAAGAGCGGGACATAAATCCGACTTCTTCACAAGCGCGGCGTTTGCTGGCGACATAAATTTGAGAAGCAGGGTTTTCTCCCACCAAAACAACCGCAAGACCTGGTGCTCGTTTTCCGGCGGCAACGCGCTGCCGGACTTTTTCTGCAACTTCGCTTCTGATTGTCTGCGCAATCGTTTTCCCATCAATAATTTTTGCTGACATGTATTTAAGATTCCACTATCAAATATAGGAATGGGGGCTATTTTGTCAGAACATGAACCGCCTGTCAGTTTTATTAATAATCATAAAATGAGCATATGAGCGCAAAGGGCATTGACTCGCGCCATTATGCCCGTATAATCCGGTGCTACATCAACGCATTAAAGATGTTTCTTATTTACACACCATAATGCGCCCTTAGCTCAGTTGGATAGAGCAACGGCCTTCTAAGCCGTAGGTCACAGGTTCGAATCCTGTAGGGCGTACCATCCATTCATATCTTAACGTCTTCCGAAGTCCACAAAACCCCAGTAAATACGCAATGTTAACCTTTTCCCGTTCTCCTATAGTCTAGCCAGATATGTTGAAATCCACGATCTTATGGGGGTATATTTAGGGGTACGTTCAGGTTCAATGAAATGAGATACCCCCAGATGAAGCTAACAGCCCGACAGGTGGACACTGCAAAGCCGAAAGAAAAACCTTATAAACTTCCAGATGGTGGCGGACTATACCTATTGGTTAACCCTAATGGCGCTCGCTATTGGCGGTTGAAGTACCGGATCGCAGGCAAAGAAAAATTACTCGCATTAGGGGTATACCCTGATATCTCACTCGCAGAAGCAAGAACCAAGAGAAACGAAGCACGGCGGACGCTATCGGATGGTCATGATCCGATAGAAGAAAAGAAAGCTGAAAAGGCAGCCAAAGCGTTTGCAGTCAGCAATAGTTTTGAATCCATCGCTATTGAGTGGCACGAGCATAAACGTCCTAACTGGTCAAAAGGGTATGCCGAAGACATTCTGGAATATCTGAAAAAAGATATCTTCCCGTATATTGGTAAACGGGCTGTTACCGAGATTAAACCCGCCGAAATGTTGGCTGTTCTCCGAAAAATGGAGCAACGCGGTGTTTTGGATAAATTGAAAAAAACCAGACAGGCCTGTCGGCAAATTTTCACCTATGCCGTGATTACAGGGCGGGCTGAGTTCAATCCCGTTACCGATCTTGCCAGCGCACTTAAGGCACCGAAGCAAAAACACTTCCCACACCTTTTAGCCGACCAAATGAATGAATTCCTCATCGCCTTGGCGGGTTATAGCGGAAGAGAAATTACTCAATCTGCGACACGCTTACTGATGCTTACCGGAGTGCGCACCATCGAATTGAGAGAATCAGAATGGACTGAATTCGATTTCGATAAGGATATCTGGCAGATACCTGCTGAGCGAATGAAAATGCGCCGCCCTCACATCGTCCCGCTATCCAATCAGGTTAAAACCATTCTTATCAAACTGCACTCTATTACAGGGCGTGGGAAATATGTTTTCCCCGGACGTAATGATGCGGGTAAACCGATGAGCGAGGCCGCCATTAATCAGGTTCTTAAACGCATTGGTTATGCTGGCAGGGCAACCGGCCATGGCTTCCGCCATACCATGAGCACTATCCTGCATGAACAAGGCTATAACACCGCATGGATTGAAACACAGCTTGCTCATGTTGATAAGAATAGCATCCGAGGAACCTACAATCACGCTCAATATCTGGAGGGTCGCAGGGAAATGCTGCAATGGTATGCGGATCATATGGAGATGCTGGAACGCAGTGAAAATGTCTTGATCGGAAAATTTGGCAAAAGGGCGTAAAGATGCGGTGATTTTTCACACACCTGTGCCCGTGGCACAACAGCCTGTTTTTCATACTATCTACAGATGGTTGATAAAAGAACGTAAAGGTACAGTTGCTTTTTACACCACGTTGGCAGTGCCAACAGAGCTATATTTCATACAAGTTATAGGTGTGTGGTGTTTTTTTAGTCGGTGTTGGCAGTGCCAACAAAGTTATTTTTTATACAGCACATTGGTGGTGGCTGTTTTTTGCGCAGTTCTGGCAGTGCCAACAGTGACTGCTTTTCATACAACGTATGGTTAGAGAGCCAATACTTCTTATAAACCGATAAATTTTACAAATGGAGTAAACAATTAACGCTGTTCATTTAATCTTGCTTTTTAAATAATCCGCCTGTCATCAAACAACGTCCACGATGAGCGCTCAAGGACTCGGTAACAGGAGATAAAGAATATGACAATGACAGCACCGAAAGAAAACCTTATTCGTTTGCCGGAAGTTCAGCGCAGA
>NZ_JAQRFK010000096.1 GCF_028598745.1 Xenorhabdus sp. IM139775 | reverse complement strand
TTACAAATTCAGACGGGTTAGGAATGTCCGCGCCGTTTGCCTGTTTGGCCAACCAGCCATCTGACACAATTTTTTTGATCGCAGCAGACAATTGATTCAATTTGCCCTTATCCGGTGCAACTCCTGCTTCCTTCAGTACATTCAGCAATTCCGCCTGCACCTGGTTAAACCATTCCTGACCAGGGTAACTGGCACTTAATCCCGCACCACCTTCAGTAAACCAAAGAGGGGCAGAATTATTCTTTGGGGTGATGGCAGGCATCACATTGATACCTGATGGGTTATCGAGTCCGAACATCGTTATTCCTCACTCATAAATAAAAACAAATTCAGTTTCGGCGGGAGCGTAACGCTCCAGCAGGCATTCCAAATCGGCGGCGTCAGCAATGCGCAAGCGCTGCTGGCAGTTATCCAGTACGGTGGCAAAATGTGTCGTTCTGTCGGCGACGTGAACGAACACGCGAAACCAGTTGATATCGGGGTAAATGGGATAGTTGCAGTCACGTAAGCAGTGATGTGGGTAACGTTCTTCCAGTTTGATGCGATAGCCACGGTCGGCGGCCAGTCGCTCATAGAACTGATTACACAGGCTGCCGGACATGATCAGCTTGGCTTTGGCTGCTTGACGGCGGGCGTTAATGGATGACTCTTTATCAATACTACAGTCCGGTAGCCCGGCGAACGCTTCCCAGTCTTCCAGTAACATAAATGCCCGGTCGGCAAAGATTTCTTCCAACAGAGCCGCGTTGATAGCATCCACACGGGCAAATTCTTCTCCGGTTGCCAGCATCAGCTTGGCCAGATTACCATTGAGGTCTTTTGACCAGGCCAAGCCGTTCGGTAGCAATTGCAGCCCCGAACGTTGGTAATCTTTGGCTGTCATCGCCATGTGATGTCTCCCAGAACAAAAATCTCGTTCTCTGCCGCGTGAATATCAGTGGTTGGGTTAATCACCGTGTTATCCATCTCGCCGGGAGCGTTGGAAATGGTGGCACGTATTTCAGACAGAAACGCCAGTCCACCGGGGCGCAAGCTTTCCAGATAGATTTTCAGGTTCGCTTTAACCGCACTGCGCACCTCTTCCGTATTGGGTGACAGGCGGATGCTCAGATTGATGATCTTTGCGGTTGGACTCATTACGATAAGTTCGGCTCCGGTGGTTTTGCCTTCCACTTGATTGGTGACAGGGTTGATATGCCCGGTCAGGTAATCTGTAACTCGGTTCAGGTCAGCCGTGCCGGGAAAGATATCAGGCTCTTCATCCATCACGAACATCACCCCCACCGTGCCATGCCCGCGATAACGGGGCAGACACCAGGCACGGGTAACGCCGGGGACTTCCAGCGCCCAGCGTTCGTAATCATACTGATTACCGCCGGAGGGCGGATATTGCACCCGAAACAACAGACGCGAGCGGAGCGAATCCATCGATTCTTGTTCAGCTCCGCCGCCGATATATTGACAGCGGGCTTGTGTCTGGACATTCACCACCGGGGAAATTAATTCCAGTGGTACACCTTCAGCTGTGTTACTTTTGCGGCCTGCCTCAATGGCCGTAACTGAAACCAGGCTGTCACCTGCGGCAACATGGGCATCAGCAGTAGATTCGAACACCACGCCATCAGGACGTTGCCAGCGTGTCCCTTCGGGGATCAACGTGTCAGCAGAAACAGTCACTGTTAATGTACCGCTGGCATTCGTGGCCGCCTTACGCCAGACACCCCAGAATTCGCAATGTTCCAGCAGCTTGTCATCATCCGCCAGGTGAGGAACGACCTGACGGCTTGTCCACGCCAGATGGTCATGCAGCCCGGCAGCATTGCCGGCATTGGCATACGCGATGGCATTGGTTGTCCTAAACGCCGTTCGGGCATAGGTTCCCGGCAACCGGCTTTCAATGTCAGCCTGATTTCGGGCGATCAATGTTGAAAGTGTGGGAGATTTATACGGCATTTAAATCCTGCTTAACGCTGTTTTAAACGACATTGGCAGCACGCTGCCATCGAATAACGTAATCATCACCGTCAATAGCAAAACGCCCGATTGAGGCGCAGTCGCAGTGACATCGATTTTTTTTACGTGACCATCATCAATCAGCCACGCTAACGCTTCATCGGCGTAGGCTTTGGCACTGTGCAAAACGGCAGACAGTTGCTTTTCGCGGGCGAGCAACCACAGGCGGCTGCCAATAGGACGGGTGTTAAAGGTATCACCCCACCAACCGCGCCTGTCTGTGCCTGCCCCTGTCGGGAGTTCGTCAGAGTTCAGTGCCCTGCGGTCAGTGAATAATGAAATGATGACCGCGGTGCTTAATGAGTTATCCAGGGCAATATCGGCATTATCGATAACAATATCTGCGCCGTTGACTTGCCACTGTAAGGCGATATCATTATCATTCATCGGGGTTTACTCGTATTGTATCCGTCATGTTCATGGTGAATATGGTCTTTACCACTCGTCTGGCCTGACAGATGATCTGTAGCCTGGCTGACGCCGACTATATCCACATTGCCCGTAAAGCGGGTTTGTGGCGTATCAAACACAATACCGTCTTCTGCCACAACCTCCAGCCGTTTGCACTGAACACGGATAACGCCGTTTTCGGTCAGCAAAATATGATGCCCGTCCAGATGATAGACTGCGCTGTCACCGCTCTTGAGGTTCTTCAGACGACAGGCACGATTATCCACCGCGATGGCGACCAGATGCTGACGAACGCCACCGATCGATAATACAATCGCTTCACTGCCTGCCGGGGGGACGCTGGTCTGTCCGTAGTTCTGGAAACGTTCGACGTCATCGGCCGTCTCCTCAGCCAGCAAGGACACCTGAAGATTTTGTTGCTTCAGGGCGTCATTCACGAAATTAACCACGCCACGGGATACCAGCAGCCGGATACGGCGGGAGAGACTGGCGGTAAATTTGTTGAACTGCGCTATCATGGTTTCCACCTTAAATCTTGAGCTTTCTTTTCCGGATCGGCGGGTTCGGTAAATCCCTCGCGGGGCATCAGTTCCAGCCGCGTTATTGTGCCGTTGTCGTTATCCAACAGATAATTAACAGAAACGATCAACAGCGGTTCATCTGGAAATCCTGCCTGAGTCGCTTGTAACCGTACCATTTCATTGGGTTGCCAGAGTTGGCCAGCAGGTTTAAACCAGCCCGTGATCCCGATGCTGGCGTGAGTGGCATGTGCCATTGCGCGTTTTTGCTCCCACGCAGCGCGGGCGGTGCCTTTGGCTTTGGTCATGTTGTCATCAGCCAGAAATATCGTCGGGCGGTAACGGGTAATCGCAGGGTCGCGTGCATCCATATAAATAGCCGTAGACTGTACCGGGGTTTGGGTTTCTCCCCAGCGGCCACCTGCCGCCGATGCCCCTTTAACCCGGTACAAACTAAACCGCTCCTGCCAGGATAATGACGTATCGAGGGTTTGGATTTTGATACCCGCATTTTGGGGATTGCCCAGCACCAGCGTTGCCACGGTCTGGCTGCCTGCGGTGGTAAAAACCAACTCACCTGCGGCATTGCTGGTCATTATCACGCCCCGATGCCGGGCGGCACGGGACAGATTATCAAAGACGGTTTCACTGGGTTCGATTTGCCACTGGCGAAACGCAGTCGCGGCGGCGGCATCCTGAACCTGCCAGCGAACGGTGACCCCGAACGGCTGGCACAGGTCTTTCGCGATGCGCTCCAGGCTGACGTTCCGCCACTGGCCCTTGCCATATATAGCGGCACAATCCACCAGATCACCGGTCTTATCCCTGCCGGATAACGTAATGGTGCGTTCATCGGCGTTGATACCGACGTCAACCGCATCGACATACCCCGTCACCACCCGTTGGCCATTAATCGCCAACTGGCAGGCCTGACCGGGTTTTAGCACCAGTGGCGAATCATTGTTTTTGACGGTGATGCCCAGGCTAAACTGGCCGGACATCTCTTCCAGACTGCGGGTCACATCCAGTGTTTTCCAGCCGGAATAAATTTTATTGCCTAAAATCAACTCAATGGTATTAGCCATGAATCACCTCAACTGCTAACCCACCCGACACGAACGCGGGATGGCGAATGCCATTGCGACGGATAAACCGGTTAATCTGCGCGACACCGCCCGTTTCCCGGTATAACGTTACCAGGGCGGGTTCTGTTCCCATAACGTGAATAGACCGGGCCGTGGGCAAGGCGCTGGCCGTCGCTTGCATCTGTTGCAACAACACCAGACGAAAATGACGTAACTGATCTGAGGTGCGGAACCAGCCTAAATCGCCGGTCTCCACAATCAGTTGCATCAGGGTTTCATCCAGTTCGGCACTGCTCTGACGAACATCATCCAAGGTTTCGATCAAGGGAATGATTTCGATTGCCGCGGAATCTGTCGCTATAAATTCAGAGGCAGCTAATCCTGCCAGCGCAGCGGTGGACGACGTTTCAAACGGCATCAAACCGCCCTGAAATGGTGTCTGAGTCGATACAGACGGTGTTGTCAAACCTGACAAAGCAACGGATTGCGGTGCCTCAAGCAGCATTAAATTGTGTTGAAACGGTGCCTGAGTGAGTGCCGGTGCAAGCTGCTGACCCCGTGCGGAGGCTGCCGCTGCATTCAATGTCACGCTGGCCAATTCTTTTGCAATGAAAATACCCGTGGCGATATTCACCACCTGCTGAAGTTTCGCTACCGCAGGCACATTGGAGCGAAACTGTGACTGAATGCCGCTGGACGTTTTACGTAATACCCTGTTAGCGATATCGGGTGTGGCAACCTCTGCCATGCCGGAAATCAGGCCGCTGATATCGTCAAACAATTGAAACGGGGCATTAATCAAATTTTTCAGGGAACCTTTCAATGCCAGTGCGGCCCCCAACAATTGATTCATGCCTGAATTAGCCGGCAGGCTGCGAATGCCGTTAACGATGGTATTGACGGTATTTTCAATCGCGTTCAGGCGTTCAGTGGCCTGATTGACGGCACTGGTGAAGGTTTCCCAGTTCTCTTTGATATCTGCCAGTATGCTGCCGGTCAATGACTGGTCGTTCAGTTCCGGCTGCTGTGAAACGATGGGCGCGGTATTATCTGCCGCCGGAACAAACGTCACAGAAAACAGCGCCACCCCGCCTGTATAACAAGATTCGCGGACAGTGTAGGTTTCAATTTGTACCTGCTGTTTGCCGTAATACGGATGATCCATTTCACCGGGTTCGGCGGTTTCCAATGCCGTAATCAGGGCATCACGCTGGTCAAGATAATCATCCCCGAACACCACTGCGGTAAATGAATATTCCCGCGTGGTCAGTCCCATATCTTCGGTTTCGCCGTCATCACGCAACGGGTATTCATGACGAACGACACGGCGGCCACCGGAGACGGTGGCATCATCAATGATATAAAACGGCACATTACGGAAGGTGCCTTTTCCCGTTCCGATGCGGCTGCGCCATGATGTGTCATTAAACAACGTCATAAACTGATCAAACATCAGTAACTTCTCCCGTAGCTGTAGCCGGTGTTAACCCGTAAGTCGATATTTTCCGCCTGCACTGACTGGGTTCGGACTTTTAAATCCCCTGCGGATTCCACCACCACGGTAATTTTGCCATCGGCAGGTTTAGCAGGCGGGATCTCCAGTTCCTGAAGGGCGGCCGCCAGACGGCCTTCAGGGTAATCAGGCCAGTTTCCAAATGAATTTGGCCGTTCCCCCGTTAAGTGCGGTGCAGGTTTAACATCCCCTGTATTGGATTTTTCATCGCGATCATCCTGCTGATAAATCGGGGGAACAGGTAACCAATCCTGTTTTTTTTCGGGATGAACAGGTTTCTCATCTGGCCATTTTTCAAATGAATTCGGCCAATCGCCTGTTAAATAAGGCGGGAGTTTAACCGTCTCAGTGTTGTTGTTTTTCTTATCATCACGATCTTGCGCCGGATGGGGGGCGGAATTCGGCCACTCGCCCGTTAAGTAAGGCGAGGGTTTAACACCTTCTGTTTTAACTTTTTCATCGCGCTCATACCACCAATTGGTCAAGGGAGCAGGTAACCAACCCGGCCCTTTTTCAGCGTAGGGATAGTCTTCAGCCATCTTGTCCAGATGCTTTTGCACATTTTCAGCCCCTTCTTCGGGAGACAAGAAAGGGAGCGCTGCCACAGACGATATCGCGGAACCCCGTATGTTATTACGCCAGCTTCGGCGATTATCTGGCCCACCGCCGTTACCATTGCCATTATTGTTATTACCCTTATTTTGGTCCTGCCAGTTGGTGACATAAACAGGGACAACCTCCGAACCATCGCTACCGAGTCCACCGCCACCGCTGCTACCGCCAGCCCCTCCGGCACCTGGGCCATTTTTGAGGTACTGTGCGTAATTAAAAATCGTTTTACCTGCACGCCAGGCATAACGGGCAGCAATCACAGCGCCAATGGCAATCGCGGCTTTCTCAATGGCTGCCGCATACTGGTCCAGTTCGGCGGGCGTCAGGTCATTAATGGCATCGGCCAAGTCTTCCACTGGCTTGGCCAGCCTCAACTGGGCGAACCGCTCCCCCGCATTGGCCAGCGAAATCAACGCTGCATTCAGGGTCTGGACGTTTTGGGTGGCTTTGTCCTCCAGCAACCCTTCCGTGATATTGGCCGGATTGGCAATCGTTTTGGCTAAATCCCGCTTTTTGGGATCAGCAAAGACCATTGCCAGCGTGAGCGTATCGCCGTCAAAGACGTTTTCTAGGTTTTGATCCTTTTGATAGGCCGCCTGTCCGATTTCAAATAGCAGGTCAACGGGTTGTTTTAATTGCCCATTTTTATCAGTTGGCTTAACGCGGCCACGCTGCCATAGGGTTTTTAGTTTTTCCTTATCCGTTATGACTGAGTAATACCCCTGCACAGCCGCAGCAGCCTGCGACGGGTCATTAAATTCAGCATTGGCCACCCGGATCAGGGCCAGCATTTGCTGCTGGTCTATCTGTCCTTTCCATTTGGTATCTTTGCCTAACCCGCGCAGGGCACTTAATTGGTCAGTAATATTGCCCGTGCCGTATCGGCTGGCGGAGGCAATGCCATCCAGCCATTTCTGCATTTTCTCCGGCGACTGATAACCGACGTTGAACATGGCACCCAGCTCTGTCCCGGCAGCCGTAGCCTCCATCTTGATGCCATTAATACTCAGGGCAATGTTATCGAGGTGCGCCAGCGTGGCATCCAGGTTGTTGGTTTGCCCCAGAAACGCGGTCGCTGCCGTGGTTAAATCGGACGTACTGAGCTTACGGCGGCCTGCCACTTTGGTGATGGCGGCATCCAGGGCATTCACGTCATCGGCGGTCAGGTTGTATTGTGTCCCCAGTTCGGTCATGACCTGCTGATGGTCAGCCACGTTCTTGGCCGCCATTGCCAGACCGCCCCCGGTCACAGACCCCATGATACGGTTATCAAATTTGTCCAGCAGCCCATTGGCACCCGTCACGGCACTGGAAAACAGCCGCATCGAGCGGCTGCCGTCAGTCCCAAACCGCCGGATACTGGCCCCGAACTGGCGGGCACGTTGGGCAACATTCCCCACCAGATCAACAATAAACTGGGTACGGTTAGGTGTTGTCATTGACGTTTCTCCAGCCAGGATGAATACAGCCACAATTTCGGCAAGGGCAGCGCCAGCGCCCAGGCAGGGCCACCCCGCAGACGATGCCCGACATATAAGGCAGTGCGCTCAATGGCACGAACGCACTGCAAACTATCGCCCCTCGTCAGCCACCCGCGCCACGGTATCCAGTGCGGCGGCGCGTTGCATATCCGCATATTGGGCAATCTGTTCCAGATCATCCTGATGCAGGGTTTTCAGCATCTCCAACGGCAGGGGGCCGTTGATTTTTCCGATACGGGCAATCGTGCGGCGCAGCAGTTCGTACCCCATTCGGGACGGACTGGACAACAGGACGGGGCCTTTTGCGGTCACCACCACCCGTTCGCTCGCCGCTTCCGCATCAATCAGGTCACCGGCGGTCAACTGACGCAGTTCAACCTCAAATTGCAGCTCAGTATCATCACCCTTGCCATAGGCCAGCCCGTGTTTTAATTCAAAGTGCATGTTAAAGTGCATGTTAAATCTCCTTACATTCCACGGCGATAAACTCCGCCGAAATTTCGCCCTTGCTGGTCAGGGTGGTATTACCGTCACACCAGGCATTGGCCAGCATAAATTTTTCGCCCGTATCACATTCAAATGAAATGGTGGTATCGACGGCGTTCTTGATGGTAAACAGGCTGACCCCCGGCCCCTGCGGGATCACGCAACTGAGCCGGGCTTCTTTCGGGGTCTGCTGCCAGCCGTAGACGCGGGCACCAATCACCGGGTCGCGGCTGAATCCGCCCGGTGTTAATGTCGCGCCGTCTTTGGTCGGCAGCTCTTTCCCGTTGAGGTGAATATAGGCAATGCCCGTATATTGGTATGGACTCGCCATAGGTGAGGCTCCTCTTTACAAAATAAACTGGATGGCGTGGGCGTAGATACGGAACTGGTTAACCAGGTCAGGATTGCTGCGCACGTTCAGGCGGTTGCGGTCGTTCTGGTCACGTTCCACAATCAGGGTCTGTTTAAACGTTTCAAAGTCCTCAACCAGTCCCGCGAATTCGTGTTCCGTAAACAGGGCCAGCAGTTCGGTGCGGATCACCGCCGGCGTGACGACCGCCTGCCCGGCACTGATACGGGTGCCGTCGTTCGCCAGCTTATGGCGCGGGTATTTCTGGGTAATGCGCACTCGCGTGGCATAACGCAGATACGACAGGGTGGCGATGGTTTCCACGTCTAGGTAACTGGGATCGGGGTCACCAAAGGCATTCTGACGGTACATGGTGATCATGCGCTCAATCTGCACATTGCCGCCTGCATCCACCGTAAACGTGGAGATACCG
>NZ_JAQRFK010000095.1 GCF_028598745.1 Xenorhabdus sp. IM139775 | reverse complement strand
CCTGTCTTAAAATCGTTTCGTATATCCGATATTAATTTTTATTACAGGACTTATAAATATTATAATTGATTTTTTAAAGTATACCATTTAATTATTAAACTATTATTTTAATAAATGAGGGTATTTAATTATGTTGAATCCAAATCAAAGCACACCAACTCAGCAACAAAAGGTAACAATATCAACGGATAATGGTACACAGTTTCCTAATAATGCAACCCTTATCAGTGGTCAGAATTTAAAATTAAATATTACAATATCGGGAGGGACAAAAGATTTTAAACCTAAAGATGTTATAACTATCACTTCAAAGAGTAATTGGATAGAATTTGTTACAAACCCCGTAACTATAGTAGATGCAAGTCTTAAATCTGCTACTGCTATTGTTTTTGTTAAAATTAGTACAGACGTAGCTCTTGTAGGTAAAACTGAAAGTTTCACTGTAAAAACAACAAACACTGGTTATAAGGATCAAGATTTTAAATATAAAATTTCAGATATAGATTTAAATACTTTGATATTAACTTCAGATAAAATTTATACCGAAACACCCACTGGTGCAAATTTACCCGCTTTAAGTAATCTTAATAGAGTATTAATATCAACAACCGTAAAAGATACTTCAAGTAAAGCAATCCCTAATTTAAGTATTAATATATCGGTAAACGATCAAACTAGTTTATCAAGAGTAAAGTTGATGGATGTTAATGGTAATGACTTACCCGTTAGCGTTGATAAATTTTCAAAATATCAATATGTTAATTTAATTACAGATTCACAGGGTAATCTGAAATTTTATATATTTCCTCAACAATGGAATGCGACCTTATTAAGGCTGGATAGCTCGATAGATGGTTTTTTAACCAAGCATGCCTCCAAAGATCCCCTGTTTATTTTAGATTCAATAAGTGCTCAATTTGATGAACATCCGGGCGCTCCTGATATATTACAACTCAATGGAGATGTTTTAACGCCTGTAGACCATGAAACAAGTTTTAGTGTCAAAATCCCACAATATCCTCAAGCTAAAGATTCAGATTATATTCTATTTACTGTTAACGGTAAAGCATTAGACACCTATACTCAAGTTTCAGATGTAGCGAATTTAGGTACCTATGCTTATAAACTACCCTATTCAGCATTTCCAATGTCCGATAAAGAAAATACCTTTGGTTATATTCTTGCAACAGGCGCTGTAAATATTTTGTATTCTTATGAAGTTGATTTTAAATATGAGTGGAATTCAAGCGGGCCTTCTGTAAATGAAAGGACTTTTTTATATCCCACAGTATATTCTAGTCATGGACTTAATCCAGATGATATTATACCTATGAATGATATAATTAATTACACTACAATTAGTCAATATATGTTTAATGGGGGAACTGCTCTCTATGTGGAAGTTGAAGCTGATTCTAATAATAAGATTAAAGTCAATCCCGGAGATACCGTCACTATTCAATTGACGGTTAATTCATCTAACAGGGGTAAATTAAACTTTAAGTTTCCACTTCAGTTACCTGCGGCACCAGCAGGTCAAACTACGTCAAAAGGACATATCGAGATTTCTAGCGATATACTTAGGGATCTTGGTGGAGCCAGTGAGTACGGTGGATCAGCCACTCTATATATCGATTATTTCAAAGGGACTGAAGGTACTGGACATTATAGTAAAAAATGGCAGGTGTATGTAGATACTGTCCTGCCAGGAGAAGTAAATTAAATATTTAAATTATTAATTTTTATTTAATCAAAGTAACTATATTTTATAATTTTAAATATGGTTACTTTTATCTCAACTATTATAAATAGGACATATATATGATAACCATGACTAATAATTCATTAAGTCTTCCTTCATATCCACAAGCAGTAAATGGGGAAATTGATATAAATGCCCAAAAATCTCAAGGAACTGTTTATATAGTAATGTTAATTCCATATTATTTTACTGAAACTAAAGGTGATGAAATTATAGGTTACTTAAAAGATAGTATTACTGGTAATATTATAACTTCAATTCCTAAAATACTTAATGAAAATCCTGATAAATTTGTTGAAGTTCTTTTTTCTATAGATGATTTTTCAGAAGATCGTACCTATCATGGATATTACATTGTAACAAAATTATTATCAGGTAATGAAGCAAAATCTGATATTTCAGATGTAACTATGATATTTTATGGAGAATCTGAACCTAAAGTTCGGCAAACTGTAACTGTTCCACAAGCTACTAGAGAAAATGGTACTTTATTAACAAAAGATGATTATTATAGATTAGACGAATTAGAAATAATTGTACCTGTGTATGATGGTATGACACTAGGTCAAAATGTTCAAGTTTTGTGGCAAGGTCTGAAAGGTTCTTTTTTACCTCAATATTCAACAAATATTCAAGAAGTAACCGAAATTAATCCTTTAACATTCTATGTTCCTAGAATGCAATTTCTCGATTCTATTGGTAGTACGGCACGACTTTGGTTTAAAATTAATAATACAGATGATAATTATACCTCTGTACAATATTCAGAGTTTTTCTTTTTAACGATTGAAAAGCAAAGACTTAATTTACCTGCACCAAGACTTTTTTATCGAGGTGATGGTACAATTCATGTAATTATTAAATATGAAGGCATGGCTCCTCCCGATTCAGTAGAAATAAGGGCTGTTGGTAAATCTCAAACACAGTCTAATTATAAACCCGTAGATGATCCACAACAAATGGGTGTAAAACTTCCAGAAGATTGGGTGAACGAAAATAGAGGATCAATAGTGTTAATTGATTATGCAGTCGGAAGTATGAATCCAGGAGTGAGATATGATTTTTCCCGAATATTAAGGCGAGTTTTATAAAAGTTATTAGTGAAATTAATTTGTTTATATTCATCGTAATTCAAACTGCATTTATTATCTTCCCCGCCGAGGGAAGATAATAAGTTTCCTTTATTTTGCAAAATGTAATTTGAAGTTTATAGGATATATAATTTATGGATTTTAATTTATGAAAACATTTATGAACAAAATAAGTTTTACGCTAAAAATTATAATGTGTATATTATTCTTTATCGGTAATGCTAACTCAGATACTGGAGATAATATTATAAAAAAACTAACCCAAAGATATTTTGATAATCAGATAAATTGTGGAGATGATGGACTTCCGGTATTTTTATGTTCTGGAATACTCATAAGAGGGACGGTTGCATCAGATGCATATCATTCATGGAATCCAAGCCCAGGAGCTCAAAGACTAGGTGGAGTTTCATTCTCTTATTTAAGATCTGATATTAAAAGTATTGAATTAGCAAGTGAACATCATAATGGTTATATTTTTTCTCCATACATTGAACACCTTGAAAACCTTGACAATACTGAAAAAATAAATATTGAAATTCTTTGTTATTATCCTGTCGATGGAAATACACAAGGTCGATTGGATAAGGGGTGCGGCTCTTCTACCGGATATCCCAATTTAGGATCTTGTCAACAACAAAATATTACCACAACCCAACAATGGATTGATAAATATGGAGCTTATCCCGACAATAATGAAATATGTGGTTTTGATGTGACCGGTGATGGTAGTGCAAGTATATTTATGCAAGGCCTTAAAGTTAATTCAATTCTTAACTTTTCATCAAATAATGAGTTGATTATAGCTGTTTGGGAACAGAACATCCCAAATACATTGCCTATAGAAGCCTTTTTTTATCAAAATGAGGGATTACAAGATGCCCAGCATGATCAAAAAGATTTTTATCAATCTACAGGTACTGTAATACCTATCGTAAAAATAATATTTCCTTCATCATCTGATGAAAAAATAACTTTCACTTACAATGAAGAAGATCAGCTTAAGTTTAATTAAATTAGCCAATATTACTCTTTAAGTTAGTACGTTAATGGAATGTCCCATTAACGTACTATTAATCTTTCTTGGATTCGCATGATAAGTGGAAATAGGTTAAGTTTTTAATTTAAGCATGCAAACTACATATCCTCCATTAGAATTAGTCACATTATTTGACGTTGAGTTATAAACTGCATAGTCTAATCCATCGAAAACATAAAATAATAAAGAGCCATCATGAGCGGTACCAAAAATCGGAATCAAATTCCATTTACTCAAATCTGGAAATTCTGTCATTAATGTAATCGGCTCTTTGTTTGGCTCATCAATAACGTCATTTATATCAGGAGAGTAAAGCCCCTTTGATTCACAACTATTGCTTGTATCAAATTGAAACTGTTGATTGTTCAGATTAAAATACCTTTTAACATCTGTAGTATAAGTATATATTTCTTTTGTATCATCATTATTCGTTATTTCGGCAGTTAATTCAGCTGTACCTACGTTTTGAAAAGATATTCCACCATCATTATCAATAGCAGTTATATTTTGGACAGTTGAAGTAAATTTTGTTAACTTTCTGTTAGATTTACGTATAGGAATATTGCTTGAATCTAACAGATTCCCCCCTACAGTACTAAAAGCATTAGTAGGGAAAGGTTGGGAAGGATCTACAGTTGTATTAATTTTATAGTCAGGTGGAGAGCTGTCACTGGCAGTATTAAACAAACGTAGTGTTGCTTTTTTCACTTCGGGAGTGAAATTAACATTATTGCTAACTTTACTTAAGTTTTTATCAAGAATTAATTTTACATTAACACCATCAATACCCACCTGACTTTTTAAAGATGCATATAAATATCCATCGGCGTCAGTTTTATCAAAATTATCCCTATATTTTTTAGAGTCTCTCTTGGGGTCCTCTAAACCTACATCGTAAAATTTTTTTTCATAATTTCTGGACCAGCCACCTTCCTGACTAAAATTAAATGGTTTATTAGAATATGGAGTATTTCCCTGCAATATTTTAGCTCGAAATATGTATGCACTGTTTCCGTCAGCTAATAATGGCTTGGGAATTGAAGCCGTAAAGTTTCCTTGAGAATCATAAATACCCACATCAAGACTATAAATTTTTAAAGGAGGCGTTTTGAATTTAACTTCAGTACATTGGTGTTTTTTTTGCTCTTCACTGAGTTTAGGCGATCCAGCAATGACTAAACACACTGTAGCTATAGTATTAGGTGGAGTATGTTTTTCATCACTCTTTAACTTTGTTTTCAACTCTCCCCCAGATACTCTATTTTCTTTGGCGGGGGCTAGTGACAGACCAACATTTTCCGGATGAACAGTCCACATAAATTCTAGGTTATTCCCCGTATATATATCACCTCCTTCCGTATTCAATACGCTCGCTATAAGGTTATAATCATCGCCCGGAGAAACAGAACCATTGCTCGTATTATCTAAACCAACACTGTGAATTATCGGCAATGCAAAGTCTACCGGATCTGCCGACTTTTTATTCCCATCAACACGTACCTCGACAATCACATTTGACTCTGCATTAGAATTTATACTGGTCAGTGTTGCTGTCGCCTGACCATGCTCATCTGTTTTAGTTGAGCCCGATTTTAAACTGACGTTTGGATTATTTCCTATCAGGTTCCAGTGTACATCTTTTCCTTTCTCTGGCTGACCATCAACTCCCGTGACCGTGACTGTATAAGTATAAGTACCGTAAACTAATTGTTTCTTTTGTGGGGCAGATGTGATCTTTATCTGCTCTGATTTAAAAGAAACTGCCCGTTCAGCGTTAACTTTCTCATTATTTTCAATAGATAATGAAACCAGAACATCATCTATTTTTTGTGTGCTGGTCAGTGTTGCTGTCAGTTTTCCTGCATTATCTGTTTGCACATTACCGTTTGTTCCTGTCAAAATAAGCCCTTTAATATCTTTATCTTTCGTCCATTTCACGCCGGAAATCGTTTTCTTCCTAGCTGGATTATCATTATCTTGTTTATCGACAATAAGGGCAGTGTATTGATAGTGTTGATTACCATCAGCAGTTAAATCTCCTTTAGGGTAGACGTCAATGCTTTTGACATAATAATCGTTTTTTATCTGCTCTGGTTTGAAAGAAACTGCACGTTCAGCGTTAACTTTATCGTGATTTTCAATAGATAATGAAACCAGAACATCGTCTATTTTTTGTGTGCTGGTCAGTGTTGCTGTCAGTTTTCCTGCATTATCTGTTTGCACATTACCGTTTGTTCCTGTCAAAATAAGCCCTTTAATATCTTTATCTTTCGTCCATTTCACTCCGGAAATCGTTTTCTTTCTAGCTGGATTATCATTATCTTGTTTATCGACAATAAGGGCAGTGTATTGATAGTGCTGTGTACCGTCAGCGGTTAAATCTCCTTTAGGAAAAACTTCAATACTCTTGACATAATAATCGTGTGAAATTTTATTAATAAATCCTACATTATCAATGCATTGATGAGACTCAGGCGCATTAACGATATTAACACAAACTGTAATGCCGGTTACTGCCGGTTTATCTGGCGAACCTTTCAGCACTATATTTAATTTCCCTGTAGGATCTGCCTTTACTATTCCTGAATAAGGAGATAAAGATAAACCACTATCTCCCAGATTTTTTGGGTTAGTAATACTCCATTGAAATTCAATATGTTTTTTCCTTTCTTCACCACTATCACTATCCATACCATCCACGGTTGCTACCAGTTCATAGCTTCCTCCTGGAAAAGCCGCATTGTTTATATTATTAGGCTTATTTGTGTTGAATATTGGCTTATTAATTGTCGGCCAGTCAAAATTGACACCTTCTGTATCTGACTTGGTTTGTCCATTAATAGTAACAAAAACAACCACTCCCTCTGCTTTATCTAAACTCGTCAAGGTAGCGTTAGCTTTTCCATCTTCACCGGTTTTTTCATCCTGAGAAGTAAATTTAACTTTTGAGCCTTTTTTTACTTTAAAATCCCACTCTACTTTTTGCCCTTTTATTGGCTTGCCATTGTCATCCATGGCTATGGCTGTATATTGATAGGTATCGTAAACCAATACGTTATTTGATACAGGATTATGCTTTAATTTTACATTTTCTTTATGGAATCTCACTGTATTTACGAGTTGTTTTGGTTGATTATCTATCATTAAGTAAATTTTTACATCTCCAACATATTCACCGCTCGTTAGAATCACATGACCTTGTTTGGATAAGTTCCCGTTTTCATCTGTTTTTACTTGATTAAATTCATCACCAGGATGGAATTTTAATTTATTTCGATGATCAAAAGGCGGTTCGGTTACCCATTTTAATTTATTAAAGGTAATATTTTTAACTACATGTGAATTATAAGGTGTATCAAACGTTATTTTAGGGTTAAAGGTATAACCCGCTTCCCCAGAAGTAGATAAAGGCCCGGGTGGCATAAAGTTAGGCGAGTTTCCCTCCTTTTTTTGCACCATAAAAGGTTTAACAATAATTTGTATTTGTTTTGGTTCTGTTTTCCCATGATTAGCTAATTTAAAATCAACAAAAGCTGTGTAACTATTATTTGCATCCTGATTTTCTCCGGGTAGATATTTAGGAAAGGTAAGCTGAATATTCCCTGATTGATAAGAAATCTTACCTCCTGATTTTTCGAATGTTTCCTTTCTGTTTCCGGTAATCGTCCAGTAGAAATCCTTAACAGAGACATCGGTAAAAAATTTTACCGGAATATCAAATACGCCACCGCTATAACCCACAATCGTCTTCGGCATAGAAAACTTTGCAACCGCAATTTTCTGGTGATCGAGCACAATATCGTTGTTTCTATCTACCAAATCATAACGGCTGCCTGTCAATGTACGCATTGATGCAACGTTATCCGGTGATAACTGTGTACTCAATGGCACACCCAGTCTGAGATTAAAGTTTGCCTGAAATTGTGCTTCACTCTGACCACTTTCACCTTGTTTATAATCCACACCCATTGTTATTAATGGAATTGGCGTATACGTCATCCCTATTTTTGCCAGAATGGGATTTTTTTGCGTGGTCTTTCGGTTAAATAACGTCACGTAGTCGCCAAAGTATTGCTCATAAGAAAATTTGCTTCCCAGATTCGGGTAAGCAGGTAGGAAGAATTCTCCGTTGATGTCGTAGCCATTAGCAGGGCGTTCATGATACTTTTCAAAATCCTGCGAGATCTGCCAGTCACTTAATCGATAATAGGCGTTGGTGGAGAATTTAATATAGTCTCCCCAAATCTCCCCTCCCAATCCCACTCGCCTGTTTTTACCCGTGATGTCATAGTCATAAAAAGTATTCAGACCATACATCCAGTTCTGAGAAAAATAACGTCCTCCTAAACCGAGGTTGACAGTATTCCGACTATCTTTATTACGATATCCTAATTGGGAAAAAAAGAGCCAGTCGACTTTATTATCGTAAATAGGCAATAGCAGATCTACTGAGTTATTTTCCAGCCTGCCTTTTCTGTCAAAACCAAAGTTAATTTTTGCTGTACTAAATTGGGATAGCCATTTTTGAGCTTCGGAGGCAATAGTACGGTTAACTTTACTCAAGGCATAAGATTTGGCTTGTTCGGCTAATTCTGAAGGGGATAATGACAGAAGATTTCCTGCTGCCTGAAGATTTCTTGCGATGTAATCAGGTAATTCATGTTCTGCCATATTATCTGTATTTTGTATTACGGTTTTTTTATTGATGTTTGCAGTTAGAAACTTTTTATTTGATTCGTTTGTTTGGATGCTTACATTATTTACGCGGGATGTATCTGTCTTCTCATGATTTACATTCTCATGAGCAAAGGCGCTTATAATGCTTGAAGAGATAAGTAGCATATAAATAATCGTGGAAAAAGTAATAATCTTAACAAGATATGATTTCATAATGTAAGCATCCCAATAGACACAACTTTCTTTTGATACTATCTCAACTAAGATAAAATCACGTACCCTATTTATATATAGTGCTTATTCATAATTTCCCCAAAAAAATCACTAAAAAGGCTGGATTAACACAATAAGTGCAATGTGCGCCCCG
>NZ_JAQRFK010000094.1 GCF_028598745.1 Xenorhabdus sp. IM139775 | reverse complement strand
CTTCATGCGTATTTGGGTGGTTTGTTTGGCGACAATTATCCAATCACAAATGAGGCCTTTTTTCTATCTTAAATAAAGGGTTATCTCTTAAGATCCTGTATATGATAGGGGGATAGGATTATGAAAAACAGAAAATTTGAACGAAATCGCCGTCTGGCTAAACAGTATCATCGCAATCAACATCACAATCAATTTGAGAAGGGAATTTTGGTTTATCATGATTACAGTGAGCGTGAACCGAACGAATTATCTTGGTGGGATGATGTTGCTTTTATTCTGGGTAAAGTGCGCGTTGTAGTGACATGGCGGCATCCTCGCTGCGTTTATTGGGACAAAATTGAGGATGCTGCTCTGGAAGCAGCCCACCATCTGTATCCTCACTCCGAAGACGATAAATTCTTTCAGACAGAAAAAAACCACAAAAAAGTGGGGCGGAGCCGGAAAAAAGTCCATTATCACGTCCTGCTTCCCAATGAAGAGCGGCGGAAATGGGGAGATGCAGTGGAAGCTGAAAAAATTCGTTTACGCAAAGAAGCTGATTTTATTATCACCCCTTCCATTAAAGTCGAAATGCTGACGCACTATCGTTATGTCTCCATCGTGGCACCGATAGAAATTCGTAATGTCGAAGAACTCCGTCAATTGGCTGATCTGGTACGCCGTATTCTGAACAGAGAAACAACATTGGAGACTGAATTTCCTGATTATGCCTATGGAAAAACACAGTGGCTGGCAGAAGGTTGGTCTGAGCAATCCCTGTACAAGTCATCCCATTAAGTTCGCTAAAACTTAATGTCACCTTTGACACTGACAAATTTAAAAAAATCACCTTGTGTGATTTTTTTCTCATCCCGTGGCAATTAAAACAATCCATTCAGAAAATTCCGCCAATTTCAATTTATCATTATTATTCAATATATTACATAAGTCCTGCATTCCAAAAAACACTCTACTTATTAAAATATACATTTGAAAAAGTAAGATTTATTAAATAAGATGGCGTGAGTAGTTGGCCGTAATTTTTACGGATCGTCACCATTAATGCGCACGCAAATTGCACAAAAAACAAACCATCAGGAATAGGGAAAGGGAAATGTCTGCTCCGTTCGAACATGAAAATAACGGTGATAAAAAATCACTGCTTGTGCCGACCGATTATCAACAAGAACAGGGTATGCTGATGTCACTATCAGCATCAGGAAAACAGGGTTATAACAATCCCGCCATTGCCTATCTTGTCAGTCTTGGATCAAAACGCAGTCGCCAAACCATGAAATCATTTCTGGATATTGTGGCAAAAATGTTGGGCTACCAAAATGTGCAGGACTGTACTTGGCACGCACTCCGTCGTCATCATGTTCAGGCAATAATGGAAATGCTTTCAGATTCAGGTAAAGCTCCCGCAACAATCAATACTTATCTTTCGGCTTTGAAAGGCGTTGCATTGGAAGCATGGACCATGAAACAAATCGATACTGACAATTTTCAGCATATAAAACAGGTGCGATCTGTCAGGGGGGCCAGGCTACCAAAAGGCAGGGCACTTGAGCGTTATGAAATAAAAACGTTATTTTTTACCTGCGAAAATGATATCAGCACAAAAGGATTACGTGATGCGGCAATCATTGGTGTGCTGATAGGCTGTGGGCTGCGTCGTTCAGAAATTATCTCACTCGATATAAAACACATTATTCGGCGCGAACAAGCATTAAGAGTGATGGGAAAAGGCAATAAAGAACGCTTGTCTTATATGCCGGAAGGAACATGGGAACGTTTAAATCGTTGGATAGATGAAGTGCGTGGCGATCATCCGGGTCCACTTTTTACCCGCATTCGCCGTCATGATGATGTAACCGATAACCGTTTATCAGATCAGGCCATTTATCACATTCTTGAAACGCGCAGAATAGAAAGCGGACTGGAAAAGTTTGCCCCGCATGATCTGCGCAGGACATTTGCATCAGCCATGTTGGACAATGGAGAGGATATCGTCACCGTCAAAGATGCAATGGGGCATTCAAGCATCACGACAACCCAGAAGTATGATCGACGCGGAGATGAACGCTTAAGGAATGCGGCCAGAAATTTGAATTTCTAGCTGATTTATCAGAGGGTTTTGCACCCAGACTGACCTGCTTGAAGAGATGATTGCCCGAAATGATATTCGGGCAATCAGTACATTACTCTTCACTAACCTTGATTGGGCAAACAAATCCATCGGGCTTTATCGCCAACAAATCACATTTTAGCCGATCGATAACATGTTCTGCGGTATTGCCAAGAAATGCGGCCGATAAACCAGTTCGGCCAAGAATACCCAAAACCACCACACCTGTATTGAGTTCATCACAAATTTCAGGGATCACTTTTTCCGGCACTCCTTCATGAACGTAGGTTTGTTGTTCATCGATACAAAATTTTTGGCGTAACGCTTTCATGGCAATCAAATGTTGACCGCGCAATGCTTGATTATACACATTAGGGTCGAAGTCAGGTAATTCAGTCGCAATATTTAGAGGTGCGGCTGGATAAGCGCTCACAAGATGAATCAAGGGGGTTTTTACAATTCGATTGGCCAGATCTTGTGTTTCGCGTACCAATTTCAGATTCAGTGCATTGTGGTAAGGTTCTTCGTTCGATAAATTGACGGCAACAACAGCGGAACCATTTTCTGGCCATGTTTGATCTTTTACCATCCAGACTGGACAAGGGCATTTACGTAGCAGATGCCAGTCGAGCGGGGTAAAAATCATCGATTCCACGCGGGAATGTTGATGTGCCATTTTCAATAACAAGTCGTGATTTCCGGTGATGACTTCTTGAATGATGGCCTCATAAGGACGATTATGCCAAACCACTTTGATCTCAATATCAATGCCTGATTCAAGATAGTAATGGGCTTGTTGTTTTATCCAAGCGACCCGTTGGCCGATGACACCTTTTCGCATTGCATTTCTTTCTTCCGGAGAAAGCAAAGTGGTCATTTCATATGAAAGGTCATAAATAGGTAAAAACGCTTTAATTTTCCCCCCATTGCGTTGCACGATATAAACGGCGCGCCTTAATGCGGGCTGATCATCCTGATTAGGATCAATTGCAACCAAGAGGTTTTGGTAGTTTGCCATATTGAGTTCCTCGCGGAGTCTGGATGCCTCTTTCGTACAGAAGATAAACCAATATGGACAACTATAACAGGAGAAGTGTATGCCAGATCAACAAAATAGAGTGATCTGGCCTAAAATTTAACTAACGTCAGGACACATTAGCTGAGGGTTTGCCGGCTAACTCAGTCAGTTTAACCATATCTTCGACCGCAATATACTTACCTTTGACAGCCAAAATACCATTTTTTTGGAAACGCCCAAGTAGGCGGCTGATCGTCTCAACCGTCAAGCCTAAGTAATTACCAATGTCACCGCGTGTCATGGTAAGGCGGAACTCTCGGGGTGAAAAACCGCGTTGTGCAAAACGGCGCGACAGGTTGTAAACAAAGGCAGCCAGTCTCTCTTCTGCGTTTTTTTTGGAAAGCAACAAAATCATCTCTTGGTCGCCTTTGATTTCTCCACTCATTAAACGCATCATTTGCTGACGGAGATTCGGCATTTTTCCGGAAAGATCGTCCAGCGTTTCAAATGGGATTTCACATACCATTGACGTTTCCAGAGCTTGGGCAAAACTGGGGTGTTCAGTATTAATGATGGCATCAAATCCAACTAAATCACCAGCGAGGTGGAAACCTGTAATTTGTTCATCACCTTCTTCGGTAATAGTATAGCTTTTGATGGTCCCAGAACGGATGGCATAGAGTGATTTTAGTGCATCACCGGCCTTAAACAACGTTTGCCCCTTCTGGATAGGTTTTTTACGCTCAATGATATTATCAAGCTGATCAAGTTCATGTTCATTTAAGGTGAAAGGAATGCAAAGCTGGCTAATGCTACAATCCTGACAGTGGATTGCACAACCACCAGATTGAATCCGACGAATAATACGTTTTTCCGGGATCATAGGGAATGCTCATTAGAAGTGATTGATATGTGTAAACTTAACATATTTAGGTTGCTCTGATAAGAGCAAGATACGCCCACTAATCACGGTATTTATCATTACGGATAAAAAAGAAATTTTTGGCAATTAACATCGGTCTTGCGTAAAACTTTAGCTATTCAATATAATATCTCAATAAAACTGAAATTGAATTAACAATATATGGATATAATGCACGTCGATGATGTTATTTGGTTACAGATAAATGAAATAGGGTTGACATGAGTGATGAGTGAGTGGTTGTTAATTGCATTTACAATGCTGGTACAAAGCTCAGTGGGGCTTGTATTGATGAACGGACTTTATATTTACTGGTTGAAGCACGAGTTAAACACATGGCAACATTCAGTGACCATTTTTGTGCAAAAAATATTACTAAGAACATTATTGGTCAGCAGCGCATTAGCAGGGATAGGGCTTGCTGCTTCTTTGAACATTATGGGCCAGCCCTTTAATGTTTATCACGCCTTGCAGAACGTCAACGTGATACAGGAATGGGTAAACATAGAAACACGTTTTGCTGCCCTCTATTTTGGATTGCTGGTCTTATACACACTTTTCTTTGTGATGAAAAAACACGCACACGTTTATGCTATGCTAGTGATTGGGGTTATTGGCCTAATTGACCTTCACTATATGGCGATTATTTACGTGAATAGTGCCATGATCACATGGGCAAACATTAACACTTTTTTTCTGTTTTATAGCGCCGTATTTACGTTAGGGCCTGCATTGGCGCTGTTATTTATTGCCTATCCATTAGGAAAATATCTTCGCGGAAGGTTGCCTATCAAATTGGTGATGGCCGCTCTGCTGGTTGTTTTCATTAGCGTTACAATGCGACTGATTGAGCAACCTGCCTATATGGAGTGGTTATCGGAAGTCACAATAGTTAATGCTAATGTTATTTTTCCACATCAAGCTGAATTCAATATCAAAAGTGCCTTTGGATTGAGAATGCTTTCATGGTGCTTGTATATTATTGCCATGGCAATCTGGAGTTACTCTCTGTGGAAAAGAAGAAATAGTTTATTGACTCATAAAAATTATGCCATTCTCATCGGTGCAGTTCTCATGTTCATTGCTGAAATGGTCAATCAATATACATTTTTTATTATGTGAAATGTATGATAGAAGGTTCATACTATCCCGATTGATTAATGCTGTTCTTTTTGCTTTTAGTTCGACATAACCGAAACTGTAGCGCTTTCACGGTTTCGGTTATACAAAAAACAACCATCCTTATCGTTGAGAATGGAAAAATTTTCTTAATAAAATTATCAGTATTCTTTTCATTTCTTTGTGGTAGCGCACAATTTTAAAGTTAACTATTAACTTATTATTAATATTATAAGAATTCTGTTTTATATCTGTATATATTGATGGATATATATTGCAGAATAATTTTCATGCAATTTAAGTGATCGAAAATCAAACAATTATTTTCAGTTGGTTATTGTGGGGGGGGTTATCACCACCGCAATGCATTTGTCGTTGAAACAGAAAATAAAAATAGAATTATTTATAAATTTTTAATTTAAGACAAAACACAAAGAATCAGTTAAAAGGTTATATGATCATGACTAAACCATTTCACCCTAATTTAAATGTAGATGCATTGTTTTTGGGGCCAAAATCAGAGAACGCTGTTTTTTTTAGAGAAATGATGGATTATGCCGTTAGCGAACATATGCATTGGCGTTCAGGTTTTCACCCCGAAGATTCGACTTTGGTCACATCCGTTGATCGCTATGAACATAACTACAGGGAAACGCTTTATCGGACTGAAGGGATCTTAAATCAGTTGTCAGCAAAACTGAAAAATTCATCTATCCCTTTCTTTTCTCCCCGTTACCTCGGCCATATCAGCAGTGATACCTTAATGGTTTCTAATCTTGCTTACGTTATGGCCATGATGTACAACCCGAATAACTGTAGCTATGAAGCATCTCCGACAACAACAGAATTAGAGCTTGAATCAGGCTTAGATCTCTGCCGCATGTTTGGTTATAACCCTGAGCAATCCTGGGGACATATTACTTCTGGTGGCACAGTGGCTAACTATGAAGGGTTGTGGGTCGCCAGGAATTTAAAAACATTGGCTTTTGCCGTGTCTCAACATCCTAAAGCACAAGATCTGGTCGAGCATAAAACATCCCGGCAGTTGAACAATATGCCAACTACTGAATTGTTGGATTTGATTGCTGAATTGCAAAAACGTGGGCTGTTTGAAGAAATTCGCGATATGACATGCCGCGGAACGGGCGTTAAAGCGCAAATTCTAGGCAAGTTACTGGTGCCACAATCCAAGCACTATTCTTGGATGAAAGCCGCAGATATTTTCGGTATTGGCCAAGAAAACATTATTCCATTGCCTGTCAATGATCATTACCAAACCGATGTTGCCCAAATGCGGAAAATCATCCTTGGATTAATTGAACAAGGTGAACCCATCCTGGCGATGATTGCCGTAGTGGGAACGACTGAAGTTGGCGCTATTGATCGGATTGATGAAGTTATAGCGTTGAGAAAAGAGTGTGAAGAACGTTATGGCGAATCATTCTATGTTCATGTTGATGCAGCTTATGCGGGATATGCGTGTTCCATGCTCCTGAATGAGCAGGGCAAATTTGTAGACTATGAGGAACTGGCCAGTCACCACCGTTCAGCGGGGATTATGCCGGAAAATATCAGTTGGCCAAAACCGACGGTTTACCAAAGTTTCAAGGCATTGAAAGACGTTGACTCGATTACCGTGGATCCGCATAAAGTGGGGTTTATTCAGTATGCAGCGGGCGCCATCTGTATGAAAGATAAGCGCATTCTTGAACTGATTTCTTCACACGCAGCATATGTATTTGAAGACCACGCGGATAAAACCAGCACCAGCAATCGGGGAGTCCTGGGTTCATCAATCATGGAAGGTTCAAAATCGGGAGCAACGGCAGCGGCACTTTGGGCTGCTCATCGTTTGTTACCGTTGAATATTAATGGCTACGGGAAAGTTATTGCGGCTGGCATTGTCACGGCACAACGATTGTTGGACAAATTGGCAGACTTACCGCCAATAGAAATTGGTAAGCACCAGTTTGAAGTGCATATCTTTCCATCCCCTGATTTCCATATGATCAACTTTACATTTAAAGAAATCGGTAATGAAAGTCTGACCAATCATAATGCGCTTAACAGGCGTCTGTACGAATTTTGCTCATACTCCGCAGGGCGCGCTTATACCAACGATTTTCTCACATCATCAACCATATTAGATTATAAAGAATATGGGGATACGCCATGGCACTATGCACAAAAATGTGGTTTTAGCCGTAGTGAATGGGAAAAAGTCCGCAATATCTATGTATTACGGGCTGCGGTAATGACTTATTGCTTACGCGATGAAGAGCATTTTGACGAGTTCTGGCAACAGCTTCAGGCTATATTTGCTAAGAAATTAGGTCAGGTTGTTGATGAAGAAGAGAAAAAAGCCCGATTAAGATTAGAACCCGATGTTCCATTTATTGGTTAGTGAACATAAGCCTGAATATTAAGGCATGGTTTAGCTAATTGAAAAATAATTTATTAACCCCAAAAGAGCTTATATTCATATAAGCTCTTTTTTTATTTTATCAATATAATCAACAAATAAAGAAACGATCATTTTATAATTACATGAAAAATAAATAGTTATTCCATGAATAATAAAATGTGACACTTATCACAAAATAAACACATTTTCAATGCGGGAAAAAATTGTTGTTGCTTAATCGACTGTTTATCATCATATAATTAACATCAAAGAAAAAATATAACATTTAGTTGATGGGGAATATGGCTGACATACAGAATTAATGAAGAGCAATGTTTAATTCCATTAAAGATAAAAGCATAAATAATGAATAGCAAGATGCTCCATAAAAAATATAAATTATTAATAACATTTAACAAAATAAATAGTGTGGGAATAACGTATGTCATTTACAATCGAGTCTATTAAGGATAGTTTTGGTGCTTATATAACTTGCAGAATTATCATCAGAAGAATACGAAAAAATAAAGTTTTATTTATCGAAATATGCCCTGTTAATTTTCAAGAATCAAAAGCTGGATGATGAAGCACTAGTGAATTTCGCACAACATATAGGAAGCGGGGAACTCGAAGAACCAGCCAGAAAAATTTCGTTATCAGATAATCGAAAATATATCGCTTACTTGACAAACCTCCGTGACAGCAATGGTAATCCGCTCGGTTTTTCCGGAAATGATACCGACTTTTGGCATTCTGATCAGGAGTTTAGGGTTAATCCCGCGTCAGTTAGCATCTTATATGGTGAAGTTGTGCAATTTCATGGTGGCAATACCTCTTTTGCCTCAACAGCAGTAAACCACCTTGGTTTCACCCAGGGCGCGAGCATACTTTGATTAATATTTGAACTTAAAATGTCACTCTTGTTCTTTAATTCTTTAGTTTTCTATAAAAGTCTAAAGAATTGCCTGTGTGATTAAATTTCACTCGATAAAAACACTATTAAAACCGAATATTAAGAGATAATCATCTTCAAAACGCAGCTAAAATAGTGTGCTCGCGCCCTGGGTTTCACCCACGATGAAGTATCGATGCTGAATGGCTTATATTCCACTCGCCAGCCAGCAACATCACATGACAATGCACCTCATATTACTGTGGCTCATCCTGTCATTATTGAGAATGTACAAACGAAAAAACATTATATTTATGTCAGTGAAAATACGATCGCATTTTTTCATGATAAAGAAATTTTATTTAACTCCGACAAGCTCAAGAAATCCATTTTAGATAAAATGTTATCATCAGAAAATATTTATTCTCATCAATGGGAAGAAAGGGATTTGTTGTTATATGACAACAGTCAACTTTTACATCGTCGAGAAAGCTTTACCGGAAATAGATTTATCAAAGGATTGAAAATATATCCTGATACATCCTACCAACCTGAAATACCTGGTTGGGCTGT
>NZ_JAQRFK010000093.1 GCF_028598745.1 Xenorhabdus sp. IM139775 | reverse complement strand
ATTTATTTAATTCATTGGCAGAAGGGAAATCACTTATCTGTGAAGATGAGCTATTAAAGGAATATGGAATAGCAAACATTCCCAGTGCCAAGTTATCGTCGGAAGATGTAGATAGGTTACGTAATCAATTCAACTTTGCAGGACAATTATCCAATAATCGTGTTTTTTTGATGGCCTGCGGTGCAGCATCAAAGAGTTTACGCATGGCGGGATTAACTCACAAGGCGCTGAATCAAGCGAAATGTGAATTATTCTTTGCCAATAATAAAATGTTTCTTGATAGTAAAGCCTTATCGCGTTACTGCAATGCAGAAATAGCTCATCCATCAAAATATGTTGATATTGAACGCGTCGGGGAGTTAGTGCCCCCTTATGAACTGATTGAGGAACTGGCAGGCCATTTGCAAATTCCGGCATTACCAAAAGTCTACAGTGATTCCTGTACCGCCGGAATGACGGCGCTTTATTCCGCATGCCAGAATCTCAAGTGCGGCAGGCTGGATATCGCATTGGTTGGCGCTTCTGAAGAGGCGACCCATCCGATTATGCAGGTATTGTTCAAAAAAGTGAGAGCACTTTATTGCGGGACATTTGCAGATTTGCGCCAATCTTCACGCGCATTCGATAAAGATAGATCAGGTTGCGTCCTTGCAGATGCTTCTGCGTTTTTGGTCGTAGAGCGTTATTCTCACGCGGTTGCCAGAAAAGCCCCTATCCTAGCTGAAATTGCCGGGATATCCCGCCAGTCTGAAGGGTATAAAATGACCTCAACGGATTTGTCCGGCCAATATTATCTTAGCTGCATGTCTGAGGCATTGCGCGATGCTGGCTTATCGCCGAATGATATTGATCATATCAATGCTCATGGCACTTCTACGGTGAGTAATGATCTGGCGGAAAGCCGGGCGATTAATGCACTTTTCCCCCACCATCCACCGGTGATATCCACGAAATCGGCGACGGGGCATTCACTGGCTGTCAGCGGTCTGTTGGAAGCCATACTGTCCATTGAGACACTGAAAAATGCACTGATCCTGCCCAGTCTGAACTTTTCTGAATCGGGAAAAATGGATGGTGCGGTTAATGTCAACCGTTCGGCAAAAGCCATCCACGTTAACCATATCATGAGTAATTCCTTTGGTTTCGGTGGGGAAAATAGCAGCCTGATCTTGAAGCGGTTTGAGGGGTAAATCATGGGGATTTATATTACCAGTGGCGTCAGTTTGCTTCCCGATGGCCTGAATATGGATAACCTTATTAATGGCACAATCAAACCCGCCCGCCTGTCAGGTCACACACCGCATTTACCCAATATTATTGGGGAAAGATTCATTGAAGAGGGGGCTTTTGTTATGCCCCCCACGGATAAGATGATCCGGCGGGCAGCACATGCACAGAGTCAGTGGGTGCTCTATACCGGCATCAAAACTTGGGAAAACAGTAACGGAGAGGCTTTTTCCCCGGAACAACGCGGGTTGTTTATTGGGATGGGAACGAGTGATGCCGATAATAACGCTTACCTGATCGCCGCAGATACCACGGATGATGAAAGCTATGTTTCCAAGGCACTGGTGGAAACACCGCCGCTGATGGGGCTGGTGTTATTGAATACCTCTACCGCCAGCCAATTATCACAGCACCTTAATATCTGCGGCGATAACGTTTTCTTTTCGCCTCATGTTGATGCGGGAGGCCAAGCCTTGTTGGAAGGGTACTACAGCCTCAAGGAAAACCGCAGCCAGTTTGCCCTTTGTGGGGGCAACGGCCAGAAAATCTCACCGTGGTATTACTTGGCCTACGAACGCTTAATCAAAGATATGGCATGGTTCCCCGCGGAAGCGGCTTCATTTATTACCCTGCATGGTGATAACCAGCAAGCCGATCACGAGATAGTCCATGTTTATCGCATGACATCGCAAAATAGTCACCAATATGCCCGCTTCCTGTCAGAAGTGAACGCATGGAATTTACCGCCAGATCAAATTATCCACGTCGGGAAAACGGAAGATCCATTCACCACACAGGCCTACGACACATTCCCCGAAGCCTTGCAGTTTAATCTCGATAAAGCCGTCGGATATACCGGCGCTGCGGCACCCTTCATTGCGGTTAATTTGGCGCTGGCGATGGCGAAAAAAGGCGTCGCTGTAGATAACGTCAATCTGAACCTGATCCGTCAGCAACTGCCCCGTTTGACATTGGTGTTGGCACATGGCTTGGAAAATCAGTGTATTGCTGTTTTGCTCCGGATGGGGCTGACCAAGAGGGAGAAGTGTGATGAAGCCTGATCATAGTGTTTTTGTCACGGGTATGGGGATTGTGAGTGCTTTTGGCACGGATCTTGACATTTTCTGGCAGAAACTTTGCGCCGGGGAGTCCGCCATTAAGCCACTGGCATTTGGGGACAATGGTGCCCTGCCTGTGAAGTACGCTGCCCAGATTGATTTTGATGCGCTGGTTGCTGGGAACTCAGCCCATCTGCCGGCAGCGGGTATGACCGAGAAACGTGGCGTGATGGGGATGATTGCAGCGGCTAAGGCGCTGGAAGATGCCGGGCTGAATCCCTCGCCGCTATCTGATAATCGCATCGGTATTTATGGATGCAGCGGTGTCTCTGAACTCTCCGAAGATGACCGACACCAGTGGCGCAAATGTGATAAGAACACCCTGTTCGGGTTACGTCATCACCTGAGTCCCTATTCTGGCCTGAGATGCGGCAATGATGGCATGGTGACAGCCATTGCCCGCCGATTTTCTTTATCCGGGCCAGCAATGAATGTGAATGCGGCTTGTGCGGGCGGTGCCCATGCGATTGGGCTGGCGTGTCAATCCATCAAAAGGCAAGAGACGTCGATCATGCTGGCAGGTGGCGCGGACTCCGTGCTTAACCTACATGCCTTGGTTGGTTTGAAGCTATTGGGGGCAACGGCGATAACGGAGAAATGGAGTGACAGGCTGTGCCGCCCCTTCGATAAAAACCGCAGTGGGTTGGTGGCGGGTGAAGGCGGTGCTTTCTTGGTGCTTGAAAGTGAAGAAAGCGCATTGCGCCGGGGAGCTAAAATTTATGCTGAGATTAAAGGCTATGGCGCTTCCCTCGATGCCCATAAACTGACCGCGCCAGATCCCGCAGGCCTTGGCGCAGAAAATGCCATCAGGCAGGCAATCAGGGACAGTGGATTACGTCCTGAACAGATCGATTATATTAATGCTCACGGTACATCCACGCCGCTGAATGATGCACTGGAAACTGCCGTCATCAAGCGTGTCTTTGGTTCCCAGCCCCCTCTGGTTTCATCCACCAAATCCATGCTGGGTCACTGGATCGCGGCAGCGGGCGCGATTGAGGCTGTGGCAACCATTCTCACCGTGAAAAATCAGTTCATTCTTCCCACGATTAATCTTGAAACACCTGATCCACGTTGTGATTTGGATTATGTCCCACAACAAGGGCGAGCCGCCCCGGTACAAAACGCGATAACCAACTCATTTGGCTTCGGGGGGATTAATTCGTGTCTGGTCATAGGGGGATATGATGGAAAGTAAAGCAATCAAACTTATTGGCTATGGCTTAATCAGCGATCAGCCCGAATTTAATCGCTTGGATCATGGTGATGGTGGCCGTGAACTGATTAAGAACAGCAAACTCAGGCGCTTTTATGCTATCGGCACAGAAAAAGGTCTTATTTCAAGCCGAAGAGCCTTACGGTCATCAGGGCTGAATATTCATGATCCCGCCATAAAATTTGGCTTGTATGCCACGCAGTATGGCTATCTTCATCCCATGCCGTCAGAGCTGTTGGCAGAAGCAGGGCAAAACGGCGTCAAGGATGAACATGATATCTACCGGACTATCTGGACATCAGGACAGGTAAATCCTTTCATCATTACGCTGTCGCTCAGTAATAACCTGCTGGGGGTACTTTCTCAGGAACTGGGGCTGCAAGGGGATTGCGCCTCTTTTCTCCGTGGAAACATGGGGTTGTTATCGGCCTTTAATGAAGCCGAATTACTGCTCAGTCAAGGTACCATTGACTATGCGTTAGTGGTGGCTTCCGGTATGGGCCATCTTGCCCGTGAACCCCAGCCCGACATGGCTAAACCGTTTGTTGAATTTGGTGTCACCTTCATTCTGACCAGTGATAACGAACCGAGCCAGCGCCACTATCCGACTATCAATGTTGCTGCTTTGTACCGCCGGTATCGTGAAGGGAATTACTCCGCTGAAACTATCCATTTTATCAAGGATATAACAGAACATATGACCTCCCGGATATTGGTTGAAAGTTTTCATTAACAATAAGGGTTCACAATGGAAAGTTACGCTACATTTTGTAAGCCTCAGCTTACCCGTGCCTTGATCTCACTGGGTTTAAACCGAACTTATCATCGGGCTGCGGGTGATTTTCTTTATTATCAGGATGAGAATGGGGAAGAAATTCCGGTTCTGGATCTTCTGGGCGGATATGGTGCGACATTACTGGGGCATAATTCACCGATGATCAGAGAAAAAATCAAACGTTACCTTGATGAAGAAACCCCAATTCATAATCAGTTTTCCATTAGAAAGCCGGCCGCAGTATTGGCTGAAAGATTAAATGAGCTGTTGAAAGAAGAAACCGGAAAGCGTGGCGATTTTATATTCTGTTTTGCCAGCACTGGCGCGGAATCGATGGAAGTGGCACTGAAAAGTGCCGAATTTACCCGTAATGCGCAGCTTTTATCGCTGGAGCAGGAAATCGCGACCGCGACGGCCAGCGTGGCGGGCGGGAAAAAAATGGTACTGACCGATGAGCAGCGTGAACAATTGCGGTTGGGAAAAGGTGCCTCTGTTGAAGAGATTAAAGTAGCTTTGGCTGCATTCAATCAAGCAAGATTGGAGACCAAACCGACATTTCTCGCCCTTGAACATGCTTTCCACGGCAAGATGATGGTCACCGCGAACTGTACGCACGGTGTCATGTATCGTCACTATCTTAAAAGATTAGCCATAAATACCCGCTTTCTCACCGCTGAAAATTTGGCTGAGTGGGTTGCGATGGGTGAAAAAGCCAATGATGTCCTCAATGGTTGGTTGTGGTTACCGGAGGAAGAAAATGGTCAGTTCATCCTGACGAAAAAAACCTTCAGGATCGTGACGGCATTGATGATTGAACCGGTTCAGGGGGAAGGGGGCGTTTATCCGCTCAGTGCGGAGCAGGTCAGGAATATTAACCAGTTAAAACAGATCATTGGTTGCCCGATTATTGCGGATGAAGTGCAGGCGGGTTCAGGACGATGCGGGTTTTTAGTGGCCTCCGGTGATGCGGGGATTCAGGCTGACTATTTTGTGCTTTCTAAGGCATTGGGGGGCGGTTACGTCAAAATTGGGGTGGTAGCCATCCGTCAGGAAAGTTTTACCCCGGGGTTTGATGTCATCCAAAGCTCAACATTTGGCGAAGATGATTTCTCCTGTCGGGTCGCACTGGATTATATCAATCTGCTGTATGCCGAACAGGGCAAATTACTTAAGCAGGTGACCCAACTGGGAGACGCGTTCAACACCCATCTGAATGCGTTGAAAGGGCAGTATCCTGATGTGATCCGAGATATTCGCGGCAAAGGGTTGATTTGGGGGATAGAATTCCACGATGTGATTAATTCAGACTCTTATATTCTGCAAAATATCGCGGTACAAGGTAGTTTAGGCTATGTACTCAGCGGACATTTACTGTGTGGCAGCCGTATTCGTGTCGCACCGTCAGGCAGTGCCGCGAATGTGATCCGGGTGGAACCCTCCGTATTTTTGCAACTGTCCCACATTATCCGGTTTGTGGAAGCGCTTGCCAAAGTGTGCCTTGCCATTCGCCACGCCAACGCAGGCTTTATTATTGCGCCTATGCTTGGAAAAATGGATCAATCCACCCCTGCGGATTACCGCCTTAAGCAAGCACATTTAGCGGATGATGGCTTGGCGGATTATAAGGCCGCGTTTATCAACCATCTGATTTCTGCCAGCGGGCTAAGGGACGTTGATCCTTCATTCAGTCTCTTCAGCGATGAAGAACTGGAATTGTTTGTTGAAAACACCACATTCAATCTGGCGACGAAACCGTTCAGGGCCGCCCGCATTCGTTCGGGTAACGGCAAAATGGTGGAGTTCACGCTTTATCCGCTCACCGTGACCTCCAAAATGATCAGGGAGGCTTTGGTCAACAATGATCTAGAGCGGCTGCGGCATGAAATTGATATTCGCGTCACTCAGGCGGCCGCTGATGGCAATAACGTCGTTGGATTGGGCATGTTTACCTCAATCATCACCAATAATGGTAAATCGTTAAAAAATCCCCCGATCAGCGTGACAACCGGCAATGCGTTTACCGTGGGAATTGGGATTGAAGCGTTGCAAAAAAGCATTGCGGGTCAAGACACGAGCAAGATGCGGCTTGCGATTGTGGGCGGTGCCGGAAATATCGGGCGTGTTTATGCTGAGATTCTGGGGCCGCAATTTCAGGATATGGTGCTGATCGGCAGCAGTCACCACGGTTCACTGAAAAAACTGAATGCGGTGAAATACCCTATTTATCAAACTCTCTATGAACAATTCATCGTGAACAGGCAGCTTGTTGCGGGTGGGTTGGCGAAAAGGGTGTCGGATTGTCTCTCCACGATGCCGGATGACTATCTGGCCGGCAAAATTAATGCGGACAAAACCCATGTGGGTGAAGCGATAGATCACTATTTGGCCCAGTATTATCCTGACCAAACCTTTATCCATACTTCTCAGGATATTGCTGATATTGAAAACTGTGATGTCATTGTGTGTGCCGCGAATGCTTCCGAGGCATTTATCTCGGTCGAAAAAATCAAACAAGGGGTCATCGTCTGTGATATTTCGGTGCCGCATAATCTTTCTGATGAAGATTTGCTCAACCGGCCGGATATCAAAATACTGCGGGGCGGTATTGTGCAGACGCCACATCATGACAGTCTGGACCCCAGAGTCCGGGCCTATCTGAAAGAGGGGCAGGTCTATGCCTGCATGGCAGAAACCATTTTGTTGGCACTGGAACAATACAAGGGCAATTTCTCATACGGGAATATTTCGACTGACCAAGTTCTCGACATTATGGCCATCGCCAAGAAGCACAATTTCAGCCTGTCTGAGATCAAAGAGAATTCAAGTCTATGAGTAAGAATATCGCGTCCGCCCCGGACGCCTTAAAAAAATGCGCGATTGTGACGGGAGGAAGCAAGGGCATCGGTCGGGCGATAGTATTAAACCTGCTGGCGAAGGGATATCGGGTCGCATTCTGTTATCGGAACGAAACGCCCCAGATTGCCGATTTTATGGCCCAAGTTGTGCAGGATTACCCGGATGTATTGCCTGTTAAGGCTGATCTTGCCAGAGCAGAAGCGGTTAGCACCTTTATTCATACTGTCAACGAAACATTTGGCCGTATTGATCTTCTGGTCAATAACGTGGGGATCACACGCGATGGATTACTGGCTACGATGGCGCTGAAAGATATTGAGTTGCTGATCAACAACAATTTATTGAGCTATATCCTGTGTAGCCGTGAAGTGTTGAAAGTCATGATCCCGCAACGCAGTGGTCAGATTATCAACATTTCCTCGATTTCCGCCACACGGCCCAATAAAGGCCAGTCAATTTATGCCGCCACCAAAGGCGGGATTGAGTCATTGACCCGTGCACTTGCCGTTGAAGTGGCACCTAAAAATATCCGGGTGAATGCGGTGGCACCCGGCATTATTCAGATTGAAATGACGGAATCTTTATTAAAAGTGAATAAGGACATTATCAATAATAAAGTCTTGCTTAAGCGGGTGGGGCAAGTCAGCGAAATTACCAGTGCGATAGGTTTTCTAATAGAAAATAACTATATGACGGGGGAGATCATTCAGGGCGAGAGCATGAAAGCCTGTTTTTTGAACGATCCGTGCAAATAAAACACTGATTGATACTTTAACAAGACCGAATTGAGTGATATTCGCCCTATAATTGACTGTGTTGCATACAAATTAAGGTCGAAAAACGTTCGTGCTCTCGCCCTGGGAGATCATTCACGTTAATGGTGGTATCGCATTAAGCTAATTAAGGAAAAGATCATGTTAACCTATATTGTCACGGGTGCCGCCAGTGGTATCGGTTTTGCGGTGTGCCAAAAACTGGTTGCCGCAGGATATCATGTTATTGCCATTGATATTAACCAAGAGGGATTAAATACACTGGCCGCACAATCACCGGAACATATTCGGCCATTTCAGCTTGATCTGGTTGATGAAAAAACTATGATTAATACATTAATCTCTTTGGTTAAAGAGTGTCATTTACAGGGGATTGTCGTGAGTCATGGCAGGGCAGATGATAATGATATTGACCAGAACGCGATTTGGGATGCGGTATTGGCAACTAATCTGCACGCCACCCAGCGCTTATTAGCGCATATTGTGCCGGATATTGTTTACGGTGGCAGGGTCGTCATTATTTCATCAATTCTTGGCCGGATGGGAACAACGCGGAATACCGCGTATTGTACTTCAAAACATGCCTTGCTTGGGTTAACCAAATCACTGGCTTTGGATTTGGCAGAGAGGCAAATTACCGTCAATGCGGTATTGCCTGCCTGGGTCAATACGCCAATGTTGGTTAAGGGGTTGGAACCCCATGCGAAATTAATCGGTTGCTCAACATTAGCCTTACTCCGGCGGACAGAAAAAAGAATCCCATTAAGGCGGTTAGTGAGTCCGGAAGATGTTGCCAATACGGTAATGTTTTTTATTTCGCCTGAAGCAGCGATGATCACTGCTCAGGGGTTGACCATTGATGGTGGAGAAAGAGGGGGCGCATAAACAGTTTATTATCTTGCAATAAGACGAGTCTATTTAAATGAATCAACTTTTTATTGGGTCGATTAATATTAATGATGTTGCTAAATCAACGTTGTTTTTATTTCTCAAAGGAAATATCAGAAAATGAAACATATGATTATTTATGCTCACCCTAATCCTAAAAGTTTTAATCATGCCATTAAAGAAAAG
>NZ_JAQRFK010000092.1 GCF_028598745.1 Xenorhabdus sp. IM139775 | reverse complement strand
ATTCCCAAAGAACTTTTTGGTTCTGAGTAGATACATCCAGCTTGACGAAGGTGGACTGGCTGACAAAACAGGCCATTGCTGCATGAATTAACCGGCAGAAACGGTACATTTCCCCCGGATCCGCGTAGCAGTCGGGATTCAGGGTCAGTGACAACAGACGCCCGCGAATAGGGCGGCCCAGTTTCAACCGGTCGATCAGGCTCTCTTCCACCTGCATAATGCCGTCGATATGCCGCTGGATATGGCGGCTCAGGGGGCGATTAAATTCGGCATAATAGTCAAACAGGCGGAGAAAATGCGGCATTCCTTCGGTGGTAAACAATAAAACAGGCGGACTGGCGAGGCAGGAAAGCAGCGGCCAGCCGGAATTATCCTGCAACATCGGCGGGTAATCTGCCGTGACCGGCGAGATATTGTGTACGCTAAGATGAGAAGGCGCACCTTCCTGCATCACCGTGATAGCGCCCTGCGCCAGTGCCATTGCGGGTTCGTGGTAGCCGGTGAAATTGCAGGCGACAGTGAGTTCAGGCAGGTGATTAGCCGGTTTGCCCGTCAGGTCAAAAAAATGCAACGAGTGCTGAATGCGATCCAGCAAATCACGTTCGGTACGAAGCTGGTAATAGAAATAATCCGGTTCTTCTCCGGCCAGCAGATCCTTGGCGGGTGTAAACTGCTCTATCGGCAGATAGCGGTAAGGCGTGCCCCGTTGTGCATCCTCCTCGGGCTGCTGAACCGCCTGAATATCCCGTAACCGGAACAGTTTTACCGCCTCGCCCAGCGGCAGGGGATAAGCGTTATTGCCGGCACTCAGCGGAATGGGCGGGCTGAGCCGGTTTTCCAGATGAATGGCCGGAACACAGCCCAGCATAAAAGCATCACCGACATCATCCAGCGGCAGTTCGCCTTCAAAACGAAAAATCAGCTCAAACGTGCCGTCGGGATTTAATGGCACTGTCCGGCAACTGTCACTGATATCCACCGTCATAAAATGGTAAAGCTGGGGCAGTGCATAATATTCCACCAGCGTTTGCAGGCCGGTATAGGGGCTTTTTCCCATCGGCAGGATGGGATTATCCAGTAAATCATGCCAGCCATAAGGAAAGCAGTTCAGCCTGCGCTGTTCACCCTGTGCCCTCAGGCGCATTTCACAGATATGCTGATCCAGCCACAGGCTGAGCTGTGCCGCGCGTTCGGTATCCGTGCCGAGAAAAAAAGAGAGCGTCCCGCTCTTCCAAACCGGTGAGACACTTCCCGTCTGGCAAAGTGTCAGGATGATTTCGCTGTGGGTACCGGTTTTTTTCACCGTGCGATCCTGCACAACCAAAGGCTCAATATGCAAAGGGCGGCAGGTTTTGAAACTGAGTAACTGCCCGTCCACCTGCGCAGAAACGGAAGTGCTTTTGGGTATATCAGCAGCGCCCTGATGTTCGCCATCGGTGGGGAAAAATTGCACTATCGTGGTGGGAGGAATCGGACATAATGCTAACGGCCAGATACGGGACAGAATGCCGTGGGTAATTTCGGGAAAATCATCCTCCAGTTTGTCCCGTAAGTTGGAAACCAGCAGCGCAAACGCTTCAAAGAGGCGTTCAATATCCGGGTCACGGGCTGTTACCAGAAAATCCGTTAAATGGGGCGACGCTTTTGCTACGCGCTGCGCCAGCTCCCGCAGGTAAGCGCGCTCTTGCAGGTACAGCGATTCCTTGTTGTTTTTCATTGAATTTCACTTAGGTTTTTACCTATCAGGGATCGGAATGGTACTGAATTTATAGAAGGCATTAGGTCTATAATTGTACACATTCATCAGTGAGATTAATCAAATAATTAAATCCAATTTTTGTCTGGTTTTGGTGGAATATCGGCCTATCGGCGGAATTTGCATGGGAATTCAGGCAAAAATAAGGATGGCAGGAATACAACGGTTTGACCCCCTATGCCTGACCGTTAATATCTTTTTCTATAAAAAACGATCCGTCGCCTGTCAAGATTGCTTTCGGGCGGCAAAATAAAACTCCCGTAGCCTGAAAGGGAGAGCATCATAATGTTGTACAATTTTCGAACTTTTGGAAGCAGATATCACCGGACAGATAACCCAATGTCTACCTTGGAGTTACAACCACTATTTGAAAGGCGAAAAGTCTATATTGATTTCAAAAATACAAACGATGCCTGGGAAATATCTCAATATTTTCCGAAGATAATGTCAGTGCTGAACACTGTTGTGCAAAGCGGACGCTTTCTTTCAGTTCCATGCCTTCTAACCAGCAATGTATAAGACCTGCCATCATAGCGTCGCCGGCACCATTGGTATTAATGATATTGGTGCTGATTGCACTTGACCATCCTGATGTATTATCTCTTTCACTGTAGTAAACACCTTCTGCATCCATGCTCAGAATTAAGCGTTGGACGCCATGTTGGTGAAACCAATGTGCAGCATCAGCGGCATCCTCTTGAGTTTCAATTTTGATTCCACTCAGGATTTCCGCTTCAGCGCGATTGGGTTTTAAGGTATGAATATGGGATAGCAGATGGCGGATTTTGGATGCCTTGGAGCGGGAAACGGTATCAACAAAAATGGGAACAGTATCGGTATTATTAAATAACCACTCCAAGGCTTCTTCCGTTAAGTTACAGTCAACCACTAACACGCTCGCATGTTGGATTAAAGATTTAGATTGAGATAATAAATCCGGTGTTAGCTTTTCCAGAATGCACATATCATTAACCGCCACGATACACTTCCCATTTTCGTCAATAATAGAATTGCAAATTGATGTTTTTTCTCCTTCTAATTTATATAGATATTTAACGTTAACAGCGGCTGATTTTGTTTGCTCAAATAATGTCTTTCCATATGAATCATCACCAATAACAGAAATTAAATAACTTTCATTTTTTAATAAGGCAATGTTCTGAGCAATATTCCTACCGACGCCCCCTGGTGTTGAAATGATTTTCCCTGGGTTGGAATCTTCATAAATAAGTTTGGCAGAGGTATAGCTTGTTAAGTCTATATTGGCTGCACCAATGGTGACAGTATAAACATCGTTAGATAAAATATACCCCTTGCCTTTAATATAACCTTTTTTACTCAGGTTCATAATATGTCCTGCAACACATGAGCGACTGATGCCGAGGATATCAGCAATTTCTTGTTGCTGAATGAAAGGATCACGCTTTAGCAGTTGCAATATCTGGCTTTCCCTTTTTGACATATCACACCCCTGATTGTTTTTTTGCACTGATGTTTTATTTCATGTCTGGCAAACAGTAAAGACTATTTTTATATTTCTTTCTTATTATGAGAATATGATCGTAAGATTGATTAGAGCTGAAAATTACATAAAAATGTGATGCACATCTCGAATATTATGCTAAAAAATTAATTAAAATTAGATGATTAAAGAGGTCAAGTCAGTAAACTATATTTTATCCTGTTTTAATTATTTTAAAAACAAAGTGTTATGTTGTTTTGTGAAACTCACAAACATATGTTTGGTTTTGATGATTAATTGATTTCTATGGCGAGGTAAAACTGAGGCGTGATGAAACGATGAAGGTTGATAATTATGAATAACATTAATGTGTTGTTAATGGTTATATAGCAAAATCATAGCGATAAAGGTCAACCCTGATGCGATGACTGACTTTTGTTTAAAATACCCCAGCCACATCATTGGCTATATGGCCGGGGCACACTTTACTGCTAATCTAACGGCTTAAATTCTATTCGCCAAGTATTATTTCTTGTCATCCAGCATATGGTATGAAACGGCAATACCTGCGGCTTGACCAGCAAGTGAAGGCTCATCACTGGCTAAATAAAGTCCTGCAATATAGTGACAATCAACCGCATATTTCCTGTATTTTCTGGCGTAGCGCTCACCGATACGGAATAGACGTTTATCATTTAACGTAAATAATGCCTCATCAACCGCACCATCCCCCCAGACTTCCAGGCTTTCGATAACACTGCCATTTAGCTCAATTGACGTCGTTTCTGATGTCACTGTGCCGAGTGTGTAAGATGAACCGTTGGCAAATGTGATTGTCATCCCCCCCACTCTGGGGGCATTGCCAATTCGACGGACATATCCAATCAATGATTTTATTTGATTGTATTTGCCGTCGATTAAAGATGGCTTGAAAGGCTCCTGCATTTGGTCGTCTTCCGTCAGCGCCTGAATTCGCATTTTGTTAGTCGGACGATCAAATACGGTAGAATAACTGATGGTTTTAGGATAGAAACCACTTTCAAGGCTATTCTTTTGTATATGCTCAATCATTTCAAGACACTCTAAACCGTGTAACAAACAATATCCTCTGACAGACAATAAATTGTTGGTGATACTTGTTGCGGTTGAGGTGTTGATTGCATCGTTGTATTCACGAGTATACATTGCATGAATATAGCTATTGGCCTTGGTATATAATGTATCAATAAGCTGTTTTAATTCATTCACTTCTATATCGGTTAAACCAATATCTTTTTGCTTCTCTATGCCCATTTTCCAATAAGGAACCTGTAACATGAGTGTGTTGGTATACATCGGGAGAATTTGGTAATTTGTTTTATTATCAAAAGACTTGAATTTTTCATCTATACTCACCAGATATCTCGCCAGAAACATATAGGCGTCATGGCTCTCTTGACTGCCTGGTGAAGTTTCTAACATGTATTGGACATGTTCCATTTTCCCTTTAATTTCTTGTATATCGCCATTCAATATACCTTGAATGGTTTTTAACATGGCATCCTCTACAGGGCGAGAGCATGAAAGCCTGTTTTTTGAACGATCCGTGCAAATAAAACACTGATTGATACTTTAACAAGACCGAATTGAGTGATATTCGCCCTATAATTGACTGTGTTGCATACAAATTAAGGTCGAAAAACGTTCGTGCTCTCGCCCTGGCATCCTCTATCATCTGCTCGACTTTTTGCAGAATCTGTTCCCAAGTATTGTCTGCCTGTTGAGGCCAAAATAGCCCTAACAGAAAAGACATTGCCGGACCCGGGCCGGGAATAAATCCTATACCCCCAATAATGGCATCTTTTATTATTGCTGAGGCATCCCATTCATAACCAGGGGTAGAAACTGCATAAGGAACCATTAATAGAGGGTCAGGCATTAATTCTGGGGTTTTTAAAGGTAATATTTCATTTTCATTGATATTTATAGATGTATTATTCATGATGTTATTTTTTACCTTAAGGACGAATTTAAAATTTATGGGTTATAGATGATATGTTCCTATCATTATTTATTGTATCCAGTCACAAACGCTCGCTTATCTGTCTCGTTATAAATGACAACCTTACTGTAATATAGTGCATTGCTTGGTGAGGGTAATATACCGTCTTCCCCTGCTTTCACTGTGATAGAAGCAGATTCGAACCATTGTGATGTGAAAGAATGCGACCAATAAAACACAGCCCTGACGGATGAGGCAGGGCCGGAGTTGGCAATATAGTAATTAGGGCGTGTTTCAGGAATAATAGGGGTGTCAGTTCTTGTTGCCTCAATAGAAGAGTATGGCTCTATTGTCATATCTCTATAAGGAATGACCGTGAGAGGTTCTGAGGCGGGGGTATTTTGAATGCCAGATTCTGATGTTATATTATAAGTGTTATTAATGGTCACTGAACCACCACTGATATTGATTGTAATCATAAGATATACTCCTGTGAAATTTAAGTTGATTTAATAAATAAAATCTAAAAAATCGTGCGAGTGTGATTTCGGTGGGTATTCTAAGCAGGTTTAAGGGGGGCGTAAAATATAAAAAATGGCAATTTGATTTAATATTTATATACTCCAGTGAAACAATATCATCAGTAATTAGGTATGATTGATAATGTATTAGATAGCCCAATATAATTGGGCTAACAGTAATATTTATAGAGGGTCACTAACCAATTGTATTCTGGTATAAATCCCAACGGTTACCATAAATATCTTCAAAAACCACAACCATACCATATTCCTCCTGACGAGGTTCTTGACAGAAATGGACACCATTTTCTTTCATTTTGTGATAATCACGCCAAAAGTCGTCAGATTGCAGGAATAGGAAGACTCTGCCACCACATTGATTACCGATAAACGCTTCCTGTCTTTCGTTAGATGCCCTTGCCAGTAATAAATTGCAATCACTCTCCGGGTTCGGGGTGACAACAACCCATCTTTTACCCGGTTGGGGGGTATCTTCCACCAGCGTAAATCCTAATTTATTGGTGTAGTAATCAATGGCCTTGTCGTAATCATCTACAACGATAGCAACGTAACCCATACATCTTTTTTGTGTTCTCATGGTATTCCTATAATTACCGACTTAAAAATTACTGCATCCGGGTGCCTAAGTTCACGTCTTTTTCTGGTTGGATCAAAACAGTGCCCTGATCATCACAAGCGGCAGCTAAAATAAAAGAAATGTGAAGAAATGTATAGATTTCAGCGAACTCCCCCCGCAATCAGTTTCACATGATGAATGTTCGGATAGTGCCCAGAAATCTTTTTTTGATGCAGCCACCAGCGCAGGTCATTTATGTCATGGTGATGTGAATGGAATAACAGGCCAACGACACTGCCGCTATGGGCAACGTTCAGGCCATAGATACCCGTTTGTTCGACCACATCCCGCAGTTGATCAAAACAGGGTTTCGGCAGTATCGATTGGCTGGCAATCGCACTTAAGGTACAGGCTTCCCCCAGACGATAATGATCATGCCGTTGGTTTGCCGTGAGAAATTGCTGCCATGCCCGTTGGAGCAGGGACGCAGTGTCCAATAATTGCCGATGATGATCCTGCTGATGGTACTTTTCCGTCAAAATGGTTTGCGGGCTTTCCAGCAGTAAAATATCGATATCCGGCTGCCAATCGAAGGAAATTTGCGTCTGGGCAGTGAGATGATCAAATAGGGTTAATGGCCTGAATATTGTACTGTCAGTCGGCTCCAGTTTGACACAAAGCTGTGCCAGTTCTGCGCTGTTCAGCGATTTACCCAATAATCTGGCGGTGGCTTGGGCGGTCGCGGCAATATCCGCTGTGCTGCCGGCCATGCCTTTGGCGAGCGGAATGGTCGATTGGTATTCAATACGCAAGCCAGCCGCCCACTCCGGTGGCTCCTGCCAGTAATCCAGCAATAAATTGACCATCTGGCGCATCCGTGGTCGTTCATCGGGAATGGGAACGCCTTCACTGACGGAAACACGACTAAACCAATTGATTGGGCAGGAGATTAACTTTTCTCCCCCCAACAGCCATCCTTGCAGAAGTTCTCCGCAGGCAGCAGGGCAAGCGGCTTCAGCCATCGGTAAGAACCTGCTGCATGGCTGCGATCAGGCGCTGATTTTCCCACTCACTGCGCACGGCTATGCGGTAGTAACGCGGGTCTAATCCGGCATAATTTTTACAATGGCGAATTAGCAACCGTTGTTTCAGCAAAGCCTGCCACAAATCAACGTTGGGTTTATGGCAGCGGAAGAACAGAAAATTAGCCGATGGCGGCCAGACCGTCAGCGCAGGGAAGGCGGAAAGCTGAGTCCATAGATACTGCTGCTGTGATTGCAGCCATTGATGTGTCGCCGCAATATAGTCATGCTCATCAAACAAAATCTCACCCACCCGCGCAGCAAAGGCATTAATTGACCACGGTTCACGTCGATATTTCATCTCTGCAATCCCCGCGATATTCCCGCTGACCAAATAGCCCAAACGCAGGCCAGGAATGGCGAAGAATTTTGTCATGGAGCGCAAGACATAAAGGTGTTTCGTGGCCGCACATTGAGGGAGCACGCCCCGGTTATCCGGTAAAAAATCAATAAAGGATTCATCGACAATCAGTGAGATCCCCTGTCTCTCACAATAGGCCACCAGTGATTGCATAAACCGGTTATCCGGCATTAAGCCGGTGGGGTTATTGGGCGTGGCGATAAACACACAATCGGGTTGAACAGTGGAAAGCGCATCCAGCAGGCGTAAATCCGGTTGAAATCCGTTTTCTTCGGTTAATGGATAGTCGATAATCTCGGTGCCAGTTTGCTGTAAAGCGCGTCGATATTCGGCAAATCCGGGAGTAAGCAGCAAAGCTCGTTTGGGATTGAGATAACGGATGAGGGCATAGATCAGTTCGGTTGCACCATTGCCTGCTATCACCGCCGTGCTATCACATTGATGGGCGTTGGCGATGGCCTGATGCAGGTGGCGATACTCCACATCGGGGTATTTTTCGATATCGGCAAGACTGTTTTTGATCAACGTCTTAACCCGCTCCGGCGCGCCTAACGGATTGATATTGGCACTGAAATCAATAAGCCCGTTGGCGGGCAGACCCTGTTGCAGGGCAATGCCAATGATATCGCCACCATGTTCACTCATGATACTTTCTCCCATGTCGGGGAAAAAGAGAGTGTTGTGGCCAAATTAACGACATCACCGATCACAATCAGCGCGGGTGCATGCAGATCCCTCTCTTCCGCTTTTAACGCCAGCGTTTCGAGGGTGCCTGTCACGCTCTCCTGCTTGGGATGGCTGGCGTGCATGATCACCGCAGCCGGTGTGGCGGGGGATTTGCCATATTGCACCAATTGTTGGCAGATCTCCGCCAAGCGGGTCATCCCCATGAGAATAATCAGGGTCCCTTCCAGTTGGGCGAGCCTTTGCCAGTTCTGTTGCTCATTGCCCTGAGAAGTATGGCCTGTGACAACATGAAAGCCCGATGCGTAATGGCGGTGGGTGACAGGAATACCGGCATAAGCCAATCCACCAATGGCAGAGCTGATCCCCGGCACGATTTCAAATTTTATGCCATGTTGTACCAGCACTTCGGCTTCTTCCCCGCCGCGGCCGAAAACGTAGGGATCGCCGCCTTTGAGGCGTACAACCTGCTTGCCTGCCTGTGCCTGCCTGACCAGAATCTGATTAATCTCTGCCTGTGGAATAGGGTGGTGATCATATTCTTTCCCGACATTAATTATCTCACAGTGGTCTGGTGCCTGAGCAATCAGTTCAGGATTGACCAGACGGTCATGCACAATGACATCCGCAGATTGAATACAGTGCAATCCTTTGACGGTAATTAAACCGGTATCACCGGGGCCGGCAC
>NZ_JAQRFK010000091.1 GCF_028598745.1 Xenorhabdus sp. IM139775 | reverse complement strand
TTTCATCCGTTTCTTAATGGGAAATGGCGTCCCGAATGGCTTCCAGTGACGCGGGGTTCTCAATCAGGGCAATATCTTTGGGTTCTCGTCCTTCACAAATGGCCTGCATGGTACGGCGCAACATTTTTCCTGAACGGGTTTTCGGCAATTGCGTGACAAAATAGACCCGTGCCGGACGCCCAACACTGCCGATTTTCTTATCCACCAATGCCATCAACGCCTTTTCCAATGCCGCAAAATGGTCAGCGCTCTGGATTTCCCGCCCTTCTTTGAGTACCGCAAAAGCCACAGCAGCTTGCCCCTTCACTTCATCTTTGATGCCAATGACGGCAACTTCTGCGACATCTTCATGGCTGGCGATGCACTCTTCGATCTCGCGAGTCCCCAAACGGTGGCCGGAGACGTTAATCACATCATCCGAACGCCCCAAAATAAAATAGTAACCCTCGCTGTCGCGCAGCCCCCAGTCAAATGTCGAATAGACTTGCTGGTCAAAGTGCCGCCAGTAGGTATTGATAAAACGGGTATCGTCGCCATAGATAGTCTGAATGCAGCCCGGAGGCAACGGGCCTTTGATAGCCAGCATTCCCTTTTCATTTGCGCCGCACTCCTGACCTGTCAGTTCATTGATCAGCCTGACGTTAAAACCATACATGGGAAAGCCGGTACTGCCAAAACGACTTGGCCTGTCATCTAAACTCCGTGCAATGGCCATAATTGGCCAGCCGGTTTCAGTTTGCCAGTAGTTATCGATCACCGGCACATTAATGGTTTCGGCAATCCAGCGGGCAGTATGTTCATCAAGGGGTTCTCCCGCCAAATAGAGCGTTTCAAGCGATGAGATATCATAGTTGGCGATGCAATCCGTCGGGTATTTTTTCAGGACGCGGATGGCGGTAGGGGCAGAAAACATGCGGGTGACCCGGTATTTTTCGACCATTTGCCACCAAATCCCGGCATCCGGGCGTATCGGCACGCCTTCATACATGACGGTTGCCATGCCGGCGATCAGCGGGGCATAGATAATATAAGAGTGCCCGACCACCCAGCCGATATCCGACGTACAGAAAAAAACGCCGCCAGCCTGACCACCAAAAATAACCGCCATGGAGGTTGCCAGCGCGACGGCATAACCACCGACATCCCGCTGAACCCCTTTCGGGGTTCCGGTGGTGCCTGAGGTATAGAGCACACAGGAGATTTCATTGGACTCAAGCCATGTGATGGGAACCTCGGCATCAAGGTGCTTGTGCCGCAAGGTGGCAAAATCCACATCCCTGCCCTCCACCCAATGAATATCAGCCAGCCCGCGATCGACCATTAAAACATGGCGTGGCGTGTGGCTGGCTAACGCAATGGCTTCGTCCAGCAGAGGCTTATAGGGAATGATTTTGCCGCCGCGTGAACCGGCATCCGCCGAGACGACTAAAACGGGTTCGGCGTTATCCAATCGGCTGGCAAGGCTGTGAGAAGCAAAACCGCCAAAGACTACCGAGTGGATGGCACCAATCCGGGCGCAGGCCAGTAAAATAAACAGGGCTTCGGCCACCATTGGCAGATAAACCACCACACGGTCGCCTTTTTTGACGCCGAGTGACAACATTATCGCGGCGGCTCGATTGACTTCGCGGTGTAATTCTTTATAGGTGAAAATTCGCTCGCTCTGGGTTTCCGTTGAAACGGCAATCAACGCCCTCGCATCGGGTTGGCTCGTCAGCCAGCGATCCAGTGCGTTGTAGCAGAGATTGGTTTTCCCGCCACAAAACCAACGGGCAAAGGGGGGATTGTGATGATCCAACGTTTGGGCAAAAGGCTGCTGCCAATGTATGCGTTTGGACTGTTCTGCCCAAAAAGCATCAGGATCATCTATGGAATGCTGATAGAAATCTTGGAATGACATAATTTCTCCTACCTGCAACCTGAAATCTATTGGGGATACCCGCCGCACTTCAAGAGGCATTGATTATCTCCCCGCGCCGCGGGGAGATAATCAGCTGCTTTCGTCTTAGGAGCGGCAACTTGAAGTTTATAGGATATAAATCAATTATATAACGTACAAATCGAGGTATTCGTTTACCGGAATATCTCGCAATGCCATGAGATCAAGGGAGACTGCCAAGATTTTTTGTTGCTGCTCTTGCGGGAAACGGCGTGCCAGATTGGTTCGGAATTTTTCTTCTAATAGCGGAATGCCATCTTTACGGCGCCGGGCGTGCCCGATCGGGAACTCGACAATGACTTCGTTCAGTTGCGTGCCATCGGTAAATACCACAGTCAATGCGTTGGTAATGGCGCGTTTTTCGGGATCGTGATAGTCACGGGTGAAATCGGCATCTTCGACACAGACTATTTTTTCCCGCAAAACATCAATGCGTGGGTCGGCCGCGATATTATCCTCATAATCCGCCGCCGTCAGACGGCCAAAAATCAGAGGAATGGCGACCATATATTGAATGCAGTGATCCCGGTCAGCGGGATTATTCAACGGCCCCTGTTTATCAATGATTCTGATACAGGCTTCATGGGTACGGATAGTGATTTGGGCAATATCCTCAATCTGTTTGCCGTGCTCTTTCAGTTGTTGATGCAGGATCATTGCCGCTTCTACCGCAGTTTGTGAATGGAATTCTGCCGGAAAAGAGATTTTAAACAGCACATTTTCCATCACATACGAGCCATAGGGACGCTGGAATTTGAAGGCTTGCCCCTTGAACAGGACGTCATAAAACCCCCAGGTTTCGGCAGTCAACGCGGAGGGATAGCCCATTTCGCCGGTTTGGGCGATCAGTGCCAGACGCACGGCACGGGAGGTCGCATCGCCCGCCGCCCAGGATTTGCGAGAGCCGGTGTTGGGCGCATGACGATAGGTTCTCAGGGATTGGCCGTCAACCCAAGCCAATGAAACCGCACTTAATATGGCTTCACGCGTTAGCCCTAACATTTGGGCAACCACCGCCGTGGAAGCCACTTTGACCAAAACCACATGATCCAAGCCGACTTTATTGAACGCATTTTCCAGAGCCAGACAACCCTGAATTTCATGCGCCTTAATCATCGCTGTCAGGACTTCCCACAGGGTTAGCGGCGGTTCTCCGCGGGCAATCGCGTTTCTCGACAGCCAGTCGGCCGTGGCAAGTATGCCGCCAAGATTATCAGAAGGGTGTCCCCATTCCGCCGCCAGCCAAGTGTCATTGAAATCGAGCCAGCGGATCATTGCCCCAATGTTGAATGCGGCCTGAACGGGATCGAGCTGGAATTGGGTTCCCGGTACGCGCGCCCCATGGGGCACTGTGGTTCCCGCCACCATCGGCCCCAGTAATTTTGTGCAGGCCGGGTATTCCAGCGCTTCCAGCCCACAGCCCAGGGTATCGATCAGGCAGTGGTGGGCTGTGGCATAAGCAATTGGGGATGTGATGGTGTAGTCCATGACATAATCCACAATATCCTCAATCACCTGATCGTAATCAGGGCGATGGTTAACAACATGGTTAACAACAGGGGTAGACATAATCAATCCTTAAATCGTGTTATTTGTGAATCGGGTGATTAACGCTGTTCAATTGGTATAAATGTCAGGTTTTCAGGGCCGGTATAGTTCGCTGACGGACGGATGATTTTGTTATCAATGCGCTGTTCAATAATGTGTGCCGACCAACCAGCAGTGCGGGCCATCACAAACAGCGGGGTAAACATGGCAGTCGGTATACCCATCATGTGATAGGACACCGCCGAAAACCAATCGAGATTCGGGAACATTTTCTTGTTGTCCCACATCACAGATTCAACCCGATCGGCAATGTCATACATCTGGGTTGTGCCTGCTTCTTGGGAAAGTTGCAGGGCAATGGCTTTAATCACTGTATGGCGGGGATCGGAAACGGTATACACCGGATGGCCGAAACCGATAATGACCTCTTTTCTTGCCAAACGGGCAAGAATGTCGGCTTCGGCTTGCGCGGTGGTATCATAGCGTTGCTGGATTTCGAAGGAGACTTCATTGGCTCCGCCATGCTTTGGCCCCCGCAGGGCACCAATCCCCCCGATAATGGCAGAATAAGTATCCGAGCCCGTACCGGCAATCACCCGGCTGGTAAAGGTGGACGCATTAAATTCATGTTCGGCGTACAGGATCAGGGAGGTATGCATGGCCTTTTCCCATGAACCACGCGGTTTTTGACCATGCAGGAGATGGAGGAAGTGCCCGCCAATGGAATCGTCATCGGTTTCAACGTCAATACGGCGTCCGTTATGGCTGTAATGATACCAATAAAGCAGGATTGAACCGAGAGAGGCGAGCAGGCGATCCGCGATATCACGGGTGCCGGCGAGGTTGTGATCTTCTTTTTCCGGCAACGTGCAGCCCATGACCGAAACGCCGGTACGCATTACGTCCATGGGATGGGCTATCGCTGGCAGGGCTTCCAGTGCGGCCTTGACGCTGCTGGGCAGGCCGCGCAAGAATTTCAGTTTGTTTTTGTAGGCGGTTAATTCTGCGCGGGAAGGGAGTTTGTCGTGGATAAGAAGATAAGCTATCTCTTCAAACTCACAGTGGGTAGCCAAATCGAGAATATCATAGCCACGGTAGTGTAAGTCATTGCCATTTTTGCCGACGGTACAAAGTGCCGTATTGCCTGCCGTAACGCCGGACAGGGCAACAGATTTTTTCGGTTTGAATGGCGTCGGTTCAGAAACGCCCGTTGTCGTATTTTGCTTACTCATCAGTATCACCTCTGCTATTTTTCTGGGAAAACAGGGCATCCAGTTTTCGTTCAAAATCGTAGTAGTTGATGCTTTCATAAAGTTCATTGCGGGTTTGCATCATATCGATGACGTTTTTCTGGGTGCCATCCCGACGCAAAGTGGTATAAACCTGTTCGGCCGCCTTATTCATCGCCCGGAATGCCGACAGGGGATAAAGGGCAATGGCGACGTTGACGCGCCTGAGTTCTTCGATGGTAAAGAGGGGGGTTGCCCCGAACTCGGTAATATTTGCCAAAACAGGCACCTGCGTTCTGGCCGCGAATTCTTGATACATAGGCAGCGCAGTAATCGCCTCAGGGAACAGCATATCGGCGCCTGCTTCAATATACGCTGTGGCCCTGTCCAGTGCGGCATCCAGCCCTTCTACTGCCAGTGCGTCCGTGCGGGCCATAATGACAAAATGCTCATCGGTGCGGGCATCAACGGCAGCCTTGATGCGGTCTACCATCTCCTGCTTGGCAACAATTTCTTTATTTGGACGGTGGCCACAACGTTTAGCACCGACCTGATCTTCAATATGCACACCCGCAGCACCTGCTTTAATCATAGAACGAATTGTGCGGGCGATATTAAACGCTGATGAACCGAATCCAACATCGGCATCGACAAGCAGGGGTAAGTCACAGACATCAGTAATGCGGCGGACATCAATCAACACATCATCCAGTGTCGAGATCCCCAAATCGGGTAGTCCCAGCGAACCCGCAGCAACGCCCCCCCCTGAAAGGTAAATCGCCTTGTAGCCAGCCCGTTTTGCCAGCAATGCGTGGTTTGCATTAAGGGTTCCGACCACCTGTAACGGAGATTCTGCCTCTATTGCTCGACGAAAAGCCAAACCTGCGGAATAAAATGCCATATATAACCCCGTTGTTACCAAATTGAAATAAATTTGTATTCTATTGTTATTTTATAAGCAAGATTTATGCCAGTGGTTAAAATCGGAGTGATAAATAAGAGGCTAACGAAAAAACTTATTATTTTTGTCTTATAAATTAATGTGATGGGTTGATTTTGGTTAACTGATGGCGACTGTTTAGCGATGGGCTATAATGTCTATTTGTTTCATCTGGGTTCCACTTTGGTTTCATCTTAACTTTATTGTGTTTCATTCTTGTTTCAAATTTTAGAAATGAAACAGTAAAGTGAACCTAATCAGGTGAACGCATGATAAGTGATACAGGAGAAAGTATGGCATTGGTACAGGCAGGGGAAAACAATAAACCCGTCATCTGGACCGTCTCTGTTTCCCGGCTGTTTGATCTTTTTCGTGATATTACACCGGAATTTGCTCATCAGGCGGATATCACGCCGATCCAATTGGGTTTTGAGCGCGCGGTTCAACATATTCGCAAACGACTGGCAACCGAACACTGTGACGCTGTGATTTGCGCGGGATCGAATGGCGCCTATTTAAAAAGTCGTCTATCCGTACCGGTTATTATTGCCAAAGCCAGCGGATTTGATTTTATGCAGGCATTGGCGCGTGCCCGACAAATCAGTTCCCGAATCGGTGTGATTACTTATCAGGATACCTTGCCGGCATTGGAGGCATTTCAGCAGTGTTTCGATTTGCGCATTGAACAGCGCAGTTATGTCACAGAGGAAGATGCTTGGGTGCAGGTTAATGCGTTGAAGGCGGTAGGTATCAACGTAATTGTGGGGGCAGGATTGATCACCGATCTGGCTTATAAAGCGGAACTGGTGGGGATTTTTGTTTATTCGGCAGACTCCATTCGACAAGCATTTCAAGATGCCATAGAGATGGCGCGAATGACCAAACTTAATCAGGCGGCGATTTCGCCTTATCCGACAGAAGATAAGCTACGCACACGGCACACGATCAGCGATATCAGGGGAAATTCCACTGCGATAGACCATGTACGCAATACGATTATGCTGTATTCCCGTTCGACAGCCACGGTGTTGATTCAGGGAGAAAGTGGTACAGGCAAGGAGCTGGTGGCACAGGCTATCCATCATGAATATGCCTTGCGTCACGGGCAGTTGGCGGGCAAGCATCCACGGCCATTTGTTGCCGTTAACTGTGGCGCGATCACCGAGTCTTTGCTGGAGGCTGAACTGTTTGGCTATGAGGAAGGTGCTTTCACGGGGTCGCGGCGTGGCGGGCGGGCCGGATTATTTGAAATTGCGCACAGGGGAACGTTATTTCTGGATGAAATTGGTGAAATGCCGTTGCCGTTACAAACACGGTTATTAAGGGTATTGGAAGAAAAATCCGTTGTCAGGGTTGGCGGGTATCGCCCGATTGCTGTCGATGTTCGGATCATCTGTGCCACGCACTGTGATTTGGATATCTGGGTCAGGGAAGGGCGTTTTCGGGCAGATCTGTTCTACCGCTTGAGTGTATTGCGGATCAACGTCCCGGCATTGAGGCAGAGGGGAAATGATATTGGCTTGTTGGCGGCAGAGTACCTACAACGGGCTTTTGCGGCACTTAACTTACCCGCCTCTGCGTCGAGAATAGCGGAACTGGCTAAGTGTCATGAGGTATTGCACACCTACCATTGGCCGGGAAATGTGCGTGAACTGCGCAACCTGATGGAACGGGCAGCGCTCTATTTGAGTGCCCATCCTGAACAGGTGTTGACCCCGGCATTGATATTATCCCTTTCACCTGAGCGCCATATTGATACGCATGTTATCAGCAACGAGATGAAAGCCGTCCAAATTGAGTCCCCCCCTTTTATTAAAACCCCTTCTCCGGTGCATGATTCAGTGCATAATATTGTGGCACACTTTTCAGGTGATCGACGTGCGGCAGCAGAATATCTGGGAATTAGCCGCACGACGTTATGGCGGAGGTTAAAGCGGGAACAGGGCAAAATGAAAACCATTTCAGAGGATTAAAGATTATCAATGACTGTTTTGGCGTAGGCAAATTTATCGAAAGAAACGAGTTCTATATGATGATCTGTTTTCCTTTTCATTAACTCGGTGGCATATTTAAGCTCTGAATAAGTAATCGGGAAGTTTCTATTGTTGGAGCCAATATCCTTGAAGTCGCTATGTCTCCATTTATGATGGAAATTATCTACATTCATGTTATCTGCTTTTTCAGGATGAAGAGGAGAGCGTTCTTCTACGTAAAAGATCATTTTCTTTATAGGTGAATCTGCCTTACTGGCTTCCAGTTCAGCCCATTCAATGGATAATTTGCATAATTTTCGAATAAAAGACTTTGCAAAACAATTTGTAATGACATCTCCGTGTGCAAACATTTCTTTGTCTTGTTCAGTGATTTTATCCTTCTCTGGGTAATAACGATTTCCGCGTTCATCTATATCATCCTTAAAATTAAGAAGGTGTTTAAATCCTTCTTTATCACTTTGATGGAAAGCATTAAAAATGCCAGAGGTATATTCTCTATTGCCAATATTATAATGGCCGTAAAAAGAATTTGAGATAAATTCATCACTTGAACGATTAGGATAATCATTAGCGCCAAATGTATTTCTAATTTTATTATTTAGGGGGTTCGTAACATTACTTTGGTGTGTGTTTGGTACACTGAACCTTTTCTCTTTTAGGATTTCTTGGTTTCGTTTGGCGTCATTAAGCATATTTTTGGCGAGAAACCCAGCCTGATAATTTTTATACTCTTTATAGTCACCTTTTTTGGTTACATTTTCTTTTCTCCTATTTAACGTGGCACTGATTGATAATTCGGAAAAATTGCCCCTTAAAAAGTCGTATCTCAAAAAATAACTAAGGCTGCGAAATAGGTAATTTATGGTATTTGTATCTATTTTTTTTGTCACGTCTTCACTGAGTTTTGGATCAAAGAAATTATTGTTTTTAACTGATTCATAAAAATAATTAACATAAGTATCTTTTTTTGTGTTGACAAGATATTCACTTTGTCCATTTTTTTCAAAAAACCGTTCAAATTTCATTATGTGGTTACCACCACCACGCGCGAGTATTCCTGAGCTAAAGAGTATATTATCCATCGTGATATAAATATCATTAGGGTTGGCGTCTTTAATATAACTTAGGTAATTTTTTCTATATTCCGAAAACCCATAAACAATAATAATGTTTTTGCTCATCTTAGTGACCTCTTCAATATTTCAATATTTCAATATTATTTCATTAATGATGTTGATATTTTTATATCAGCAACGGTGAACCTTCTGGATTATGATTACCACTTGTTGATTCGTTTATCAACCATACAATGAGTGATTTGAAAGGGTAATGTTATAATGATAGGATTGTATTACGATGATTTTACTCGGAGTTATCATTATTATTTCTGACTTTATTCTAATGACTAACCCCGTGTTTTTATCATGCTAATCGGATATGTTAATTGATAAACAATGTGAGCTAATGAGATTTATTTGCCAATAAATAGGCATAGTGTTTTATATCGATATTCCCGCCACTTAAGATAATGCCAATACGCTGACCTTGCAATTGTTCCCGCAGGGCTTTTGCCGCAGCAAACCCTAAACAGCCGGTAGGCTCGACAATGGTTTTCACTCGTTCGGCTAAAAAGGATATCGCATCAACGAGTTGATCATCTGACGCAGTAAGAATGTCTTTGACCAGATGGTGGATGATAGCAAAATTGTGTTGCCCTAAATGCTGGGTTTGAGCGCCATCTGCAATTGTTTTTGGGGTATCTATATCAGGGTAAGATCACGAACGTTATTTAATCAATATTAATCCATTTGACCCGCGAATTAAGTTGTGATCTTATACTCCTTTTTTCGGGAGTGCCTCAATGATTATCGATGTTTTTTCTCAATATTTCGGTGAGTTACAAGACTCTCGCCAATCTGCCAAAATCAGTTATCCCTTGTTTGACGTGCTTTTCCTGACGATGTGTGCCGTTATCGCGGGGGC
>NZ_JAQRFK010000090.1 GCF_028598745.1 Xenorhabdus sp. IM139775 | reverse complement strand
CCCAAGGGAACGCTTCCAGAGTTATGAGACGGCGATTAAGTCAGGGGTGATGTCACCGAATGAAGCCCGTGAACGGGAGGGCTTATCGCCGCGTGAAGGGGGTGATGAATTCAGCCAGGCATGGAAGCAAACCGTCGAAATCAAAACACCAACCAGTAAGGGGGATGAATGAACCAGCCAGAAATCAGTCTTGATGAAGTCAAACTTCATTGCCGTATTGATGGGGACTTTGACGATGCAATCTTGGCTGTCTATGCCGATGCTGCTTTGGAAGCCTGTCAGCAACATATCGGCAAGCGCTTTGATGAGGGCTTGGCCTTTACGCCAGCAATCAAGGTGGGCTGTCTGATGTATGTCAGCCTGTTATATGAACATCGGGAAATGGTCAACAGAGAGGAATTAAAAGAAGTGCCGTTTACCATCAAGTCCCTGTGGTCTGTCTATCGTGATATCGGAGTCTACTAATGCCTTGGCAACCTTTGAAACGTTGTACCTATCCCGGCTGCAAACAGCGGGTAAAGTCTGGCCGATGTGATGAACACAGACGGGAAGTCCGGCGTAGGCAGGACAACAAGCGAGGTTCAAGGCGTGAGCGCGGCTATACCCCGGCATGGGATAAATACCGTCTGCAATTCCTGAAAGCTAACCCGTTATGCGTTCATTGCCTTAAGTTGGGTATCTACGCCCCGGCAACCATTGTGGATCACATCATCCCCATTGACGGCGGCAGTGATGTGCTGTTCTGGCCTGACTTCAATCACCAGCCCTTATGCAATAGCTGCCATAGTCGAAAGACAGTCACGACTGACCCCACGACGAAAGAGAAACGAAAACAGGGACACTATCGGGAACAGGAAGAACGAGCGGCAAAGCGTCGGGGCTGGTTAGTGGCAGAATGAAACCATCACATCAAGATTAGGTATTGATAACAAAGAAAATGGTTTCACATGAAATGATTGGGGTGGGGGAGTAAAAAATGACAAATACCCCCTCCGTGGCACCATCGCCGTCCTCAAATTTTTATGCACGGTACTTTTTTAGATAGCAGTAATTTCATAGGAATCAAAACATTATGGCAAGGGCACCTAAACCCCCTGTTTACTTAAACGCTATCGCCGCCGATCAATGGAAATCGAAAGCGAAACTGTTAAATGAGCGTGACGACCTCAGCCCGGCAGACTGGAACAACTTAGAGCTGTATTGCGTCAATTATGCGATCTACCGTAAGGCCATTGAAGATATTGAACGGCGCGGGTTTGCGGTGGAAGGTTCACGCGGCGCGGCGACCAGTAACCCGTCATTAAAAGCCAAGGCTGATGCAGAAAAAATCATGATTAAAATGTCCTCCCTGCTGGGCTTTGATCCGGTATCACGGCGTAGAAACCCGGTGGAAACGGAGGCAGAGGACGAATTAGATCGCTTATGAACGTATGGGAACAGTACGCCCTTGATATCCAAAACGGCACCATTCCGGCCTGCAACCGTCTGAAACAGGCGGTGAAACGCTACTATAACGACCTGAATAACCCTCTTTATACGTTTGATAGCGGGGTTGTCGAGCGTTTTATTGGCTTCTCCCGCCTCTGTCCGCACGTCAAAGGCCACTTGCGCGGTCAGCCCATTGCCTTAGCGCCGTGGCAGCTAACCTGTTCGGCTTCAAAGTGAAAGCGACGGGGCGCAGGAAATACCGCAGTGCTTATATTCAGGTGCCGCGCAAAAATGCGAAATCCACCGTGGCCGCAATACTGGCGAACTGGTTTCTGGTGATGGAACCGGGGCAGCAGGATATTTACACCGCTGCCGTCAGCCGGGATCAGGCGCGTATTGTGTTTGATGATGCCCGCCAGATGAGCCTGTTATCTAAGCCCCTGAAAAAGCGGGTAGCCATCCAGCAACATAAAGTGACCTACACGAAGAACAATAGCCTGTTAAAGCCACTGGCTGCCAAAGCCTCAACGATTGAGGGCACCAATCCCAGTCTGGCCATTGTTGATGAGTACCACTTGCACCCCGATAACGCCGTGTATTCTGCCCTTGAATTGGGCATGGGCGCCCGTCCCGAAGGGCTCCTGTTTGCCATCACTACGGCGGGCAGTAACGTGATATCGGCCTGTAAGCAGCATTATGATTATTGCTGTCAGATACTGGACGGGGAAGAGCAGAATGAATCGCTGTTTGCCCTGATCTACGAACTGGACGACGAGAACGAGATTGATGATGAAGCACTTTGGGTTAAGGCCAATCCCAACCTGAATATCTCCGTAGACAGTGCATCACTGCATGACACCATCCAGAAAGCGCGTGGCATTCCCTCACAATGGACAGAGATGTTAACCAAACGCTTTAATATCTGGTGTCAGGGCGAAACCCCGTGGATGGGCGAAGGGGCTTGGAACGCCTGCCTGAGTGATTACGATGAAAACGATCTTAAGGGGCTGGAGTGCTACGCCGGATTAGATTTGTCTTCAACGGGGGATATCACCAGCATTTGCTACACCTTCCCCGTGGCTAAATCTGCCGAAGTATTCGTTAACCGCAAGGTCATTCGTCACAACGGCGATCCGGTGCTCGCATGGGCAATGTCCAATGTGGTGATGGAAACCGACGCAAACGCCAATATCAAGCCGAACAAGAAGAAGTCTGCGAACAAGATAGACCCCGCGATTGCGTTCCTGATGAGTTTTGGTACGTGGCAGATAGAACATGAGGACTTTGCTTTCAGTTTGTCAGATGAACAGAAGCAGCGCCTTAAGGCGTTTAATGGGATATAACGCAAAAAGTTAAGCGGTTTTACTGATTCGCTTATTGAACCCAATAAAACAATTCGTTAAAGTAGCCCCGCCATTGGCAAAATCCAGTGGTAAGGTTTCGCAGCCTTGAATATAACGTCCCACTGGTAGGAAATTTCTACCAGTGTGCTTGCTATCACCTTTTCAATGGTGGTTCAGGCAGGGGAGGCTTCGGTCTCGCCGGTTGGACGTTACCGGTACTGCGAACCCTGTTTGAATCACCACCATCAATTTTATCAATTAATGGAAGGGGTAGCAGGAATGAACAACGTTAAAAATGACTGGCATCAAGCCGATATTATTGCTGCATTACGTAAACGTGGTACAACGCTTGCCGCAGTCTCCCGCGAAGCTGGATTAAGTTCTTCTACATTAGCAAATGTGTTATCACGTCCTTGGCCTAAAGGGGAATGGATCGTTGCTAATTTTCTTAACATTCACCCGTCTGAAATTTGGCCTAGCCGTTATTTTGATATGAACGGTAACCTTATAGAACGCAAAGTTCGAGATAAGTCAGCAAAATAATTATTCTAATACCGAAAAACATCAGGGAAATAGTCACCTCGTCTAATTACTCGCTGTATTATTGGCTTTGATGAGGTGGCACAATGGGCTAGCTATCATCACAATCATTCAATAAAACTCCCGACGAAATTCGTCACAACCTTCGATAGCCCATAACGTTAAGCGTAGTGACCTCACGTCATTGATTGTGACATATCTGAGCACGGCTCAGAACCGTGATTAATTCCATGAACCACAAAAACATCTCAATTTATCCTTGTGGGGTAATCCGTTGCCCCACACTTCACGTCCTCTTTAGCCTCCATTTACGCTTTTTAAGATGCTATAACAGCACTGACTTTGTTACTATGCTTTGTCGTGTTTTAGTGCTCGTGCAATGAATTGTGGGGTAATATGTGGGGTAATAAAATGATTTTTCCTCCTTATATAGAACTAAAACTTATTAAAAATCAACAGGAAATAAATTAATGCTAAGTTATCGCCACAGTTTCCATGCCGGCAACCATGCTGATGTGTTAAAGCACATCGTGCAAAGCCTGATCATTGAATCACTTAAAGTAAAAGAAAAACCTTTCCTGTATCTGGATACTCACTCTGGCGCAGGCCGTTATCAATTGAGTGGGGAACATGCTGAACGTACGGGAGAGTATCTGGAAGGGATTGCCCGTATTTGGCAACGTGATGATATCCCCGAAGAATTGGCGGCGTACTTGGATGCTGTGAAAGCGCTGAATCCACACGGTTCTTTACGCTATTACCCGGGTTCCCCGCTGATTGCGCGTCACTTATTGCGGGAGCAGGATGAGCTTAATCTGAGTGAATTGCATTCCAGTGATTTTCCTTTGCTACGTACGGAATTCTCCCGCGACAGGCGTACCCGTGTCTTGCGGGAAGATGGTTTCCAGCAGTTAAAATCAAAATTGCCGCCAAAATATCGTCGTGGCTTTGTGCTGATCGATCCATCTTATGAGTTGAAATCGGATTATCGGAATGTCGTTCAAGGCATTCAGGAAGGGTATAAGCGCTTTGCCACCGGCACTTATGCGTTGTGGTATCCCGTTGTTCTGCGTCAACAGATTAAACGCTTGGTGAAGGAGCTTGAAGCAACAGGTATCCGCAATATTTTAAAAATTGAACTTGGTGTGCGGCCTGACAGCGATCAACGGGGTATGACAGCATCCGGCATGATCGTCATTAATCCTCCGTGGAAATTAGAGCAGCAGATGAAAGCAATATTGCCGTGGCTGCATCAGGTACTGGTTCCTGAAGGGATAGGGCATACATCAGTAGAGTGGATTGTCCCTGAATAAGCAAGGGTTCAGCATAGCGTCTAATATCTGTCATTACCTCTGGGTGCGTTATCACCCGATAGCTGTAGCCTATGGTAATAAGAGTTAGAATCGTCCCGCATCAGTGATAACTTTTTGTAATAATAGACGTCAGGTTAAACCTTAGCAGTAACTTAATTGATGAGACGGAAGTGACCTAAGATGAGTAAACATTACGATTATATTGCAATTGGTGGCGGCAGTGGTGGTATTGCTTCCATTAACCGTGCAGCCATGTATGGGCAGAAATGTGCCCTGATTGAAGCAAAAGCATTAGGTGGAACCTGTGTTAATGTGGGCTGTGTACCAAAGAAAGTGATGTGGCATGCTGCTCAAGTTGCGGAATCTATTCATCAATATGGCCCCGATTATGGTTTTGATACCACCGTCAATCATTTTGACTGGAAGAAGCTGATTGCCAGCCGTACTGCTTATATTGATCGTATCCATCAATCGTATGAGCGCGTATTGGGTAACAATAAGGTGGATGTCATTCAAGGATTTGCCCGTTTTGTTGATGCGCATACGGTTGAGGTTAATGGTGAAAAAATCACGGCTGACCATATCCTGATTGCAACAGGGGGGCGTCCAGTACGTCCGGCTATTCCTGGCGCGGAATATGGCATTGATTCAGATGGTTTTTTCGAGCTTAATGAAATGCCAAAGCGGGTTGCTGTGGTGGGTGCTGGCTATATTGCCGTTGAAATCGCCGGAGTTTTGAAGGCACTGGGCAGTGAAACGCATCTCTTTGTCCGTCAACATGCACCCTTGCGCGCTTTCGACCCTATGATTGTGGAAACCCTATTGGAAGTCATCAAAAACGAAGGGCCGATACTGCATACGGAAGCCGTATTACACGCTGTGATTAAAAACAGTGATGGCAGCCTGACGGTTAAGTTGCGAGATGGTCGGGAGCAGGTGGTTGATACGCTGATCTGGGCAATTGGGCGTGAACCGATGACGGATAATCTGAATCTGGCCGCGACGGGTGTTGAACTGAATGAGAAAGGTTATATTCAGGTCGATAAATATCAGAACACGAATGTGACCGGGGTTTATGCGGTGGGTGATAACACGGGGGCGGTGGAGTTGACGCCGGTTGCGATTGCGGCAGGGCGTCGTTTGTCAGAGCGGCTGTTTAATAACAAACCTGAAGAGCATCTGGATTACACCAATATTCCAACCGTGGTATTCAGCCATCCGCCAATTGGCGTTGTGGGTCTGACGGAGCCACAGGCAAAGGCTCAGTTTGGTGAAGATCAGGTTAAGGTTTATACCTCGTCATTTACTGCAATGTATACCGCTGTGACGCAACACCGTCAGCCATGTCGTATGAAGCTGGTCTGCATGGGAGCCAATGAGAAGATAGTGGGTATCCACGGTATCGGCTTTGGCATGGATGAGATGTTGCAAGGTTTTGCGGTGGCGCTGAAAATGGGCGCAACGAAGAAGGATTTTGATAATACAGTTGCGATCCATCCGACGGCGGCGGAAGAGTTTGTTACTATGAGGGGTTAATGTAGAAAACCCACCTACACACGTTCTTACTGTAGAAAAACTGATAGGCCGGAGCCTCGTTCTCTGGCCTTCATTTATCGACTCATCGATACACAGCCTCTTCTAACACGTTTATTACCCCATTACGAGTTTTGGCCCGTTAGCTCAACCGAAAATTTCCACTCCTGCTGCCATACAAATTCTTATCTATTTGCCTATGTTTGGCCTTACCAGAAATCGACTAACAATGTATGGGTATACAGTCATATTTAAATTTAGATATTTTTGTATGATTTTAAGACGAAATTAGTGCGCACTAACTCCATCTTCAATAGGTAAAACTCTATAAAATCAATTGACTATAGTGGACAATCTTTAGTTCATAGGTTTGTAAAACGCACATGCGCGTTTTTCCAGATGGTGTATTTGGCAGAAAGCTGATAAGTTCTTTGCATACAGATAGTTAACCGCGTGCATTTTCACTGGTCCAACGAGGTAAACGCGCATGCGCATGAATAAAATGTTAGCCCATTGAGAAGTTGCGATAGTGGAAAGTTCAAAAAAGAGCATCATCACCCCAGTTCCATTGGGCTTGATACCAAGCTACAGAAGTTACTGGGCAACACATTTTTTTAGTATTTTGCAATGCCTAGATCAGCATAAAAATTTAGAGTTTTCCCCTCGCCGCCTAGATTTATATCCAGTCTATACTTTGGCGATCTTGCGAGGCTGCTTGCCATTAAATTTCTTCAATCAGATCGAGCGATACATCGAGAATTGGGGTGTTCAATATTTTCTCTCAAATTTTTTCAATCAAAAACTTGGCGGGAATGTTGTTGAAGAGTTGATTTCAAGAATTGAGAGAGCCTACAACGTTAGCTTTGACAAGAGTCTTGATTACTTTTCGTTTCATGTGTCAGGCAACGATTCAAATCTATCTTCGAAGCTTAGGGAACGGTTTTCCGAGGTCTTTCCAAGTTGTTTAAATGGTCAATTTGCTACCGTGGATGCCCTGATCGCTCAATCAGATCTTTGCCTGATTTTATCAAATTCACAAAATATCAAAGTTGGCTTGTTCGGGGAGGTCGAGGGAATATATGGCAACAAGCTTCGGACCGAGAGCTATTGGGGGAAAAAGCAAGATTTCTGTATATTCGGCATTGGTGTCGTGGATGGAAGTCAAAAGGTTGTTTATTTTGAAGAGGGTTTTTTCAATGGGATATATAGAATTAACCTTTTTTTTGAGAGGTCAAATTTTGTTGTTGCTGATTATAAAATTGCGCTTGGCGCAATTAAAAGGCTATTTCTTGAGGGGCCAAGCGCAATTTTTCACTCACGAGATGAAGAGTTTGAGTTTTTCATAAATAGGATAAAGCTTCACTGGAACTCAAACATGAATGAGCTCATGGATGAATTGAAATTGTACATCTCGCCTGAGGATGTGGTCGGATTCAATGGGGGCGTATTGGAAATAGTCACTGACTTGCAATCTGCTCCAAAGGCCTAACAATTCATTCAAACCGACGCAGCTTCGCAGCGCGGCTTAATTTTGGCGTTAATCCATAGAAATTTTTATTCGAAACTGACGAGTTAGAGTTAATGCTTTAACTCGAAAATGTCCCAACCTGAGCTACAGCTAGAATGATACTTTAGTACTCAGCTGTAGCTAGGCTCAGGTCGGGTGGCTGCGGCCAGTGTGGACCCCTTAATATTCCAAAAAACTTTCACATGTGAAAGTTCTAACAGCGTTCTCTAATCACAGCAAGCGCTCAAACTGCCCAAATTGGTACATTACAGGCCTTAGGATCTTGATAGCAGTAGCAGATACTGGATGAACCAACAGTTATTACAAAGTTCATCCCGTGGCTTACTTGATCAAATCAGACGACGTTCATATAGGTGGTGAAATCATCACTGAAACGGACCCTATAGAGTTTCTGAATGGCCGAAATCTAGGGTCATTGCCTACTATTTATGACCAAAACTGGGGATATGTCGCACCAGTAAACCACTGGTTCATTCATCTTAAAGCGAACAAACGACTTGAAAATCTAAGTTCCTACGCAAGAGCGCTTTTGCATTATTGGAATTTTCTAGAATCAGAAAATTTAATCTGGGATGTCTTCCCATTAGCAAAAGGTTTAAAGCCTACATATCGATATAGAAATGACAAACTTCTCAAGAGTGTTAAAGCTGGTGAGCTCGCATACTCAACTGCCAACACGTATATGACACATGTCGTCCAGTTTTATTTATGGGCAGCACATGAACGTTATTACCACATCAACGAGAAACACAAACCCTTCGAAATCGAATTTGTAAGAATACAGAGAAGCGACATGCTGGCTCATATGATGCCTAAATTTCTGGTCCAAACTACAGACTTGCGCATCAGAACGCCGAGGGATGCAACCAGTAAGAATATTCGGGGGCTAAAGCCCTTAACTCAAATTGCACTCACTCATTTAGCTCTACATTTACGTAATGTGCCTTGCGAATTTAGGCTGATCTGTTTGCTCGCAGCTCAATCCGGCTTACGTATCCAAGAAGCGTCAGGATTGACTTTGGCCGCACTAGAACAATCGGTTCAACGCTCAGGTTCTATAACTCATTTCGAGCTAACAATAGGACCAAGTAATGGTGTACCTACAAAATACAATAAAACTCGAACTATTGAGATAACAAGCCGCCTTTTATCAGATTTGAAAACTTATGCCATTAGTGAGCGACGAATGTGCCGACTTGACAAACTTCTTAGCAGAATTGAGTTACACAAAGGCATCAATGACATAAAAAAATCCCACTCTGTTCATCTCTCAAAGGAAAAACTCGACGCCCTGACCACAGCCCAGCGATACGAACCATTATTTATTAGCCAACAAGGTAATCCATACGACCCAAACACAATAGGCTCTCGCTTTGGAGAAGTTCGCCGCTCAATAATTAAGTCAGGAATACGATTTGAGCATAAGTTTCATGATCTTAGATGTAGTTATGCAACCTACCGACTACATAGCCTACTTGAAGCAGGTATTGAGCCTGCGAATGCACTGAGCTTACTGATGGGGTGGATGGGACATAAGAATGAATCCACGACATGGAAGTACTTGCAGTACCTCAAAAGAAAAGAAGCGTTAAAAGAGAAGATATCTGTACTAGACAGCATTATGCACCAAGCATTAGAGGAAGCTAATGAGCAAGACGTTGAAATTAATAGCCCCCTGGGTTGAACATCTTTGTATTCCCATACGAAACGGGGCAAACGCACATACACTCTTAGACTTTAATCGATTCAGGTATCGTGGGGTTCCTAAAACACATGAAATAAAGCAGGGAAATGTTCAGCTATTAGACCGTGATGATATAGCACAGAGAATGTTCATCGCCATTACAGGCAAAGAAGATGCATCACCAGCGACTAAAGGCAACATATTTCTAGCCGCGAGAAGGCACTTTGCATTTTGTGATTCACAAACGCCACCACTTTCGCCGCTATCGGAAATGGCATATGTCAAAGAGTTAGAATATAACTCCATCCGTCAGCGACGAGGAGAAATAAAGGATATAGCAGAATCATAATACTGTGTCATAATACCCAAATTCCAATGACAAGGCAGAGTTGAAATGGGTTACAGTCTCGATTTCCGAAAAAGAGTTTTGGCATACAAAGACAAGCATTCGTTGACGTTCGAACAAACGAGTGCCCACTTTGAGATCG
>NZ_JAQRFK010000009.1 GCF_028598745.1 Xenorhabdus sp. IM139775 | reverse complement strand
CTCAAGATTGAAGAACAAAAAGAGGTTGCTTCGGGTACATACCAAGTGCATACATCAGACCAAAATAACAATAATGGTCATGATTCTCAGTACAAGTGGTCCCAGACTAACTTCTACATAACGCTGACACAAGGGTATGGAGTAAAGGATGCAAAAGCAGGGCGAGAGCACGAACGTTTTTCGACCTTAATTTGTATGCAACACAGTCAATTATAGGGCGAATATCACTCAATTCGGTCTTGTTAAAGTATCAATCAGTGTTTTATTTGCACGGATCGTTCAAAAAACAGGCTTTCATGCTCTCGCCCTGGATGCAAAAGTATGGAATGTTGCCTCTTCTGATCCGGGCAACGTTAATTTCTGTAGATTTACTTACCTGACGAATCAGGATGATCTTTACCTTATGTTTCTTTGGGGTACACTTCAAGAAAATAGAACCGCTGGATGCGATGATGTTAGTCAGGCTCCTCCAAGCCCGGGGACTAAAAAAGTAACCGCCTATCCAAAAGCAGATATAAAAACAACATTACGCGACGATGCTATTAGTGTTAGTAAGCTGTATTTCGAGGCACCTCAGCCTGCTTTCTGGGGAAAAGGAAGTTATTTATCACCATACTTCAACTTTCATGATCTCTATGGAAATAAATCCGGCAATATACATATCATCGTGAATGAAGAAGATACTCAATCATTTCATCTGGAAGATGCCTGAGCAGTGGAGTCGTTTAAATACAACCGACAAATTATCGTCCGTTGTTATGTATTTCTACTTTGATGATAAATCTTCGTCAAAAATATAATCATAGCTGTTATTTTGTTGAAGAGCATATTATTTATCATGCTAAATCAATGCAAGAATAGACTAAAAATAAATAATGATTAATTGAATAAATGAAGATTACCAAATTTGATCGCAATTCACTATTTTTAAACCTATTTATACTGAGGGAAAATTATATGAACTCACTAACTCAACATAAAAGCCAATCGGAAAAAATTATAGGATTGTCACATTTTACAATCTCTTTGAGATCAGGTCATCCCCAAGATCACGTGTTTGCAAATGGTAACATGCAAGTTGAGGTTGTTGTCAATATACGGGCAAGCGGCGCTGATAATAAAACAGTCGTATTATCCGATGAACAACTCAATAGTATTCAATTGATTGACTATGATAGCGGTCATAAATTATCAGGCGAATGGTCCTATAGCTCTGTCGAAAATAATTATGCCCATACATTTCCTGTTATTGGGCTATCTCAATCAACCCTTGACTCATCATATAAGGAACAACTGGATGATACATTCCTTCAGAGGAAATTTTATTGGGTAACAACAACCAAAATTGAAACAATCCAGATAGGGGCACAAATTTCACTAGACCAAACATCATATAAAACAACAGATGAGGGTTTTGGAACATCGATCATTATTACTGGTCATGCACCAATTACCTATTATTCCGCAGATCTCAAGATTGAAGAACAAAAAGATATTGATTCGGGTACATACGCAGTTCATCCAACAGACCCAAATGCCAATAACGGTCAGGATCTTCAGTTCAAGTGGTCCCAGACTAACTTCTACATAACGCCGACCAAAGGGCATCCAGTAAAGGATACAGAAGTATGGAATGTTGCCTCTGGTAATGATCCGGGCAACGTTAATTTCCGTAGATTTACTTACCTGACGAACCAGGATAATCTTTACCTTATGTTTCTTTGGGGTACACTTAAAGAAAACAGAACCGCTGGAGTCGATACGGTTAACGTCATATCAAAGGGTGATGATGCTGGCAGAAATGTTGGCATAGTAGTATTAGCCGCCTATCCAGAAGTACAAATAAACACAACACCACGCGACGATGCTATTAGTGTTAGTAAGCTATATTTCGAGGCACCTTGCCCTGCTTTCTGGGGACAAGAAAGTTATTTTTCATCAACATTCAACTTCCATGATATCTATGGAAATCAATCCGGCAATATAGAAATCGTCGTGGATGAAGATAATCAGTCATTTCATCTGAAAGACGTCTGAGCAGTGGAGTCGTTTAAATTCAACTACCATCATTATCAGCAAATCCCCCGGAAGCATCATTAACGCGGTTTCCGGGGCGACTCAGTTTAATTCAGACTCAGTGGATTCGCAAAAAGTGTATCGTAATCTGCAATATCAGCATTACGAAGTTCGATACGTATCGTGAACTTTGCCATCTAATATTCCTTATTTGATCATTTCGCTCGTTTGTTGATGAAGTAGAGTGACTGATTTTGTTATGTTAAACCAGCCTTACGGGGTCAGCATTTTATCATTCTTTCACCAATCTGGCTTTCACGTGTCGTGGCGAGTCCCCCGCCAAGCAGGATCAATACATGACGTTTAACGCTAGGTTACGCACTGAATTTCTGGATGACAAATGAATACTTCGACAATTAAACAACCAGTCTATCGGATTTTACTCTCACTGTTATCCCGTTCACGCTGGGCAATCACCATTGCCATTTTCGCCAGCATTGCCAATGGGATTTCCAGCGTTTCGTTGATCACATTAATCAATAAGGCAGTGACAACCTCCAACGATAACTATGCCCCGCTCGCCGGGTATTTCGCTGTTCTGGCGGTGCTGGCTATTGCCTGCCGCATACTGAGTGGCGTGATTTTCGCCAAACTGAGCCAGAATACGATGGCAAAAATGCGCGAACTCATCTCAGAACGGGTTGCCCGTGCGCCCTTCCGTCAGATTGAGGAACTTGGTGCCTCACGCGCGCAATCCATTATCACCGACGATGCAACCAATGTCTCACTGTTATTCTTTACCCTGCCCAATATCGTGATGCAGGGTTCAATTGTCCTCGGCTGTCTGGGTTATCTGGCCTGGTTATCGTGGCCCGTCTTCTTCCTGGCGCTAGCCATCGTCATTATTGGTTCACTCGGTTATAGCCTCGGTGGAAACAAAGCGATCAACGCATTCAACGCTGCGGGCAAAGCCCAAGATCGCCTGTTCAACCATTTCAATGCCTTATTCTCCGGTGCCAAAGAGTTAAAGTTACACTTCTCGCGTGCCAAGGCTTTCTTCACTGACTCCCTTGGCCACGAAATTGACGCTGTACGCCAGCATCGCACCCGTGCTTTCGGTGTTTATGCCTTCGGTACTGGCTGGATACTCTTTTTATTCTATGCGTTTTTAGGGCTGGTGATATTCGCCCCGACGGTCATTCCGGGCCTCGAAGTCACGACTCTCGCCGGTTATGTCATTGTATTTCTGTTTATGCTGATGCCCTTAGACAGCTTGTTAAATAATATTCCGGCACTGAATGCGGCACATGTATCACTGCATCGCATTGGCAATGTACTCTCTGAGCTGAATGAGCAAGACCCATTGACCTCGCAAATTTCGGCTGATGAATTCGGTGAAGCCATTTCACTGCGCCTGTCTGGCCTTACCCACAGTTATTATCGGGAAAAGGAAGATAAGGTATTCCAACTCGGCCCCATCGACATGAAACTCAAACGAGGTGAAATTACTTTTTTGATCGGCGGTAACGGCAGTGGCAAAACGACGCTCGCCAAATTGCTGGTCGGACTCTATACACCAGAAAGCGGCACCATTACCGTTGACGGGCATGTGATCACTGATGACAACAGAGCCAACTATCGTCAACTGTTCTCGGCAGTTTTCTCCGATTTCCACCTGTTCGAAACCCTGATAGGTTTGAGCGATACCGATTCAACACTGGATTCACGTGCTAACGCATTGCTCGCTAAACTGCAATTGGATCACAAGGTAAGCATCGAAAATGGGTGTTTCTCAACGCGTGATTTGTCTCTGGGACAACGAAAACGTCTCGCGCTGGTGGTGGCCTATTTGGAAGATCGGCCATTCTATCTGTTCGATGAATGGGCGGCGGATCAGGATCCGCTGTTTAAAACGGTGTTTTATCAGGAACTATTGCCTGAGTTGGCTGCGCGCGGTAAAGCCGTACTGGCTATCACTCATGACGATCGCTTTTTTCACTTGGCCGATCATTGTATCAAGCTGGAAAGTGGACGGCTTCTTACCCATCAGGCGCAAATGGTGATCGCTCAATGACATTGCTGGATGAGGTCGTGTGAATGTGCGCGACTCAATCTTATATCCTTGATTACCTCTTTTCAGTCGATAATCAAGGATAATGTCCCTTCTTAAGCCCATTTCAGACTGATGAGATTATTTAGTCTTATAATGCGCTTCGGCTTCAAGAAAACGCTGCTGTGTCGCCTGACTTGGTGCTTTTCCCAGCAAACTCACCACGATAATGGCAATCGTCGCGAAAATAAAGCCCGGAATAATTTCATACAGCGAGAACCAACGGAACTCCATCCAAACCAGCACAGTGACGGCACCCACCAGCATACCGGCCAACGCACCGTTACGGGTCATGCGTTTCCAAAGCACGGAAATCAGCACCACGGGACCAAACGCGGCACCAAAACCTGCCCACGCATTGCTGACCAGTGACAATACTTTATTATTCGGGTTAGTTGCGATCACAATGGCAATGATTGCCACCATCAAGACCATGATACGACCCACCCAGACTAATTCTTTTTGGGAAGCCTTGGTGCGGATGAATGCTTTATAGAAATCCTCGGTCAAGGCGCTGGAACAAACCAATAATTGGCAACTCAACGTACTCATCACCGCCGCTAACACCGCAGACAATAATATCCCGGTAACCCACGGATTGAACAACAGCACACCCAACTCCATGAAGATGCGTTCACGGTTTTGCAATACCGGCCCTGCCTGCGCCGGATACATTTCAAAATAGGCAATACCAAAGAACCCAACGGCCACCGTGCCCGCAAGGCACAAGAGCATCCATGTCATACTGATGCGACGGGCTTTATGAATAGTTTGGTGGGAGTCCGCCGCCATAAAACGGGCCAGGATATGCGGCTGACCAAAATAACCGAAGCCCCATCCCAGCAAAGAAATGATGGCAATAATATTCAGATTCTTAAACATATCTAAATAGGCGTGATCTTTTGCCTCAATAATGCTGATAGCTTCACCAACGCCGCCTACTTTAAGCAGGACCAGAACGGGAACCAGAATTAAGGCAAAAATCATCAATGTCGCCTGAACGGTATCAGTCCAGCTTACCGCAAGAAACCCCCCAAGGAAGGTATAGGCAATGGTTGCCAGTGCCCCCAACCAAATCGCTTTTTCATAGCTGATACCAAAGGTGTTTTCAAACAACAAACCACCGGCCACTACACCGGAGGCACAGTAAATAGTAAAGAAAATCAGGATAACCAGTGCAGAAATAACCCGCAGGATTTTACTCTTGTCCTCAAAGCGGCCCGTAAAATAATCGGGTAATGTCAGCGCGTTATTGTTTACTTCGGTATGCACTCTCAACCTGCCGGCAACCCACCGCCAATTCAAATAGGCACCCAACAGCAGGCCCAGTGCGATCCAGCTTTCTGAAATGCCTGAGAAAAAAATGGCGCCCGGCAATCCCATCAGTAACCAGCCACTCATATCAGAAGCGCCGGCAGATAATGCGGTGACCACACTGCCTAATCTCCGGCCACCCAATATGTAATCATCAAAATTCTTGGTGGAACGATAAGCCGCGAATCCTATCAACAACATGATGCCAATGTAGATAATGAAGGTAATGAGCATGGGTGAATTTACTGTCATGCAGGTTCTTCTCCATAGTGTTTTTATAAATTATGTGTCTGCAAATGTGCTATTTGCGTAAATAATGTTGCGTAAATAATGTCATCGTGCCTAACCTACTTTTCGGTGATACCTCATCTTTTATATCAGGCTGTAACAAGTTGTACTTGAAGATGCCATTAGTTTCCATATGTACTATTTATACTTGTAATTATTTTAAAATTACATTCTATCCTAATTTAGATAAAACATTTTTAACAACCAATTAACTGTGTTTTTATAAAAAACGCTTGCTAAATCACATTTATCACTCCAGAAATTGCACCTGAAATTAAATAATGGGTTATCCCTATAATTCATACAATGAAAACAAAATCAATATAAATCAATGCAATAAATAAATCCCAATAATAAATTCCGCCGAAAAAATGGTAAAAACACGATTAGTTTCACAAAATTAGAACAGCAGCTTTTAACTAAGTTGCACAAAGTTGCAACATGGAAGATATTGTTATGTAAATTTTTTTAGTCTTACCTGTTAAGGAGTAAAAATGGGTAGTACCACTATGGGTGTGAAACTTGATGAGGCAACACGTAATAGAATTAAGGCCGCAGCACAACGAATTGATCGCACACCACACTGGCTGGTTAAACAAGCTATTTTTAATTATCTTGAACGTCTGGAAAATGAGGAAAAACTCCCAGAAATATCAGCGGGTCAGGATAACAAAGAAGAAATGATTTCCGAAGCAGAATCACAGATTGAGGCACCTTATCAACCCTTTCTGGATTTTGCCGAGCATATTTTACCCCAATCGGTGAAACGTTCTGCAATTACGGCCGCCTATCGCCTCCCTGAAATTCAGGCGGTTCCTATGCTGCTGCAACGGGCGCAACTCTGTGAAGAACAAGCCAAGGCAACGCATAAACTCGCGTATTCCCTTGCAGAAAAATTACGCCAGCAAAAACAGGGTATGGGTCGTTCAGGTTTGGTGCAGGGATTATTGCAAGAATTTTCACTTTCTTCACAGGAGGGTGTGGCCTTGATGTGCCTTGCCGAAGCCCTGTTGCGCATTCCCGACAAAGCCACCCGCGATGCCCTGATCCGCGATAAAATCAGTAACGGTAACTGGCATTCCCATTTAGGCCAAAGCCCCTCTGTGTTTGTCAATGCGGCAACATGGGGATTGCTGTTCACCGGCAAGCTGGTGTCTACCCATAATGAAGCCAAGTTATCCAAATCACTTAACCGCATCATCAGCAAAAGCGGTGAGCCATTGGTACGCAAGGGTGTGGATATGGCAATGCGCCTGATGGGTGAGCAATTCGTGACAGGGGAAACCATCGCCCAAGCCCTTGCCAACGCCCGCAAGCTGGAGGAGAAAGGCTTTCGCTACTCTTATGACATGCTCGGCGAAGCGGCATTCACCGAAGAAGATGCGCGAGCCTATATGGTTTCCTACCAGCAGGCGATCCACGCCATCGGCAAGGCCTCAAATGGCCGTGGTATTTATGAGGGGCCGGGAATTTCCATTAAACTTTCCGCCCTGCATCCCCGTTATAGCCGCGCCCAATATGAGCGGGTGATTGATGAACTCTATCCCCGCCTGCTCTCCCTGACTTTACAGGCGCGCCAATACGATATTGGTATCAATATTGATGCAGAAGAAGCCGATCGTCTGGAAATTTCCCTCGATTTACTGGAAAAACTGTGTTTCGAACCGCAACTGGCAGGCTGGAATGGCATTGGTTTTGTCATTCAGGCTTACCAGAAACGCTGCCCTTTCGTGATTGACAGCATGATTGATTTGGCACAGCGCAGCCGTCATCGGTTAATGATCCGGCTGGTGAAAGGGGCTTACTGGGACAGTGAAATTAAACGCGCCCAAATCGAGGGGCTGGAAGACTATCCGGTCTATACCCGCAAGGTCTATACCGATGTTTCTTACCTCGCCTGTGCCCGTAAGCTGCTCGCTGTCCCGAATTTAATCTACCCGCAATTTGCTACCCATAACGCCCATACCTTGTCAGCGATTTATCATCTGGCCGGGCAGAACTATTATCCGGGACAATATGAGTTCCAATGCCTGCACGGCATGGGTGAGCCGCTTTATGAGCAAGTTGTCGGTAAAGTGGCTGAGAGTAAACTCAATCGCCCATGCCGGATTTACGCTCCCGTGGGCACCCATGAAACACTACTGGCCTATCTGGTACGCCGTTTGCTGGAAAACGGGGCGAATACGTCGTTTGTCAATCGCATTGCCGATACCTCCCTGCCGATTGATGAATTGGTCGCTGATCCGGTCAACATCGTTCAGGAACTGGCGCAGACCGAAGGGCAAATCGGCCTGCCACATCCCAAGATCCCGCTGCCCCGTGATTTATACGGCAAAAACCGGGTTAATTCATCGGGATTGGATCTCTCCAATGAACATCGTTTAGCTTCTCTTTCCAGTGCCCTGCTCAGTTCTTCCATGGAAACGTGGAGCTGTGAACCCTTGCTGGGGGGCTATTACCAACATACCGGCGAATTGCCGGCGACCAAGCCGGTGTACAATCCCGCCAGATACGCCGATATCGTGGGTTATGTGCGTGAAGCCACTGAAAAGGAAGTCAGCTACGCGCTGGAGGTGTCTACCGATGCCGGTGCCATTTGGTTTGCCACGCCACCCACAGAACGGGCGGCGATTTTAGTGCGGGCAGCGGAGTTGATGGAAAATCATCTGCAAGCCTTGCTCGGCATTTTGGTGCGTGAGGCAGGCAAGACATTCAATAATGCGATTGCCGAAGTGCGCGAAGCCGTGGATTTTCTCCACTATTACGCAAGTCAGGTTCAGCAGGATTTTGCCAATGATACCCATCGCCCTCTGGGGCCGGTCGTCTGTATCAGCCCGTGGAACTTCCCGCTGGCGATTTTCAGCGGCCAGATCGCCGCGGCACTGGCAGCCGGCAACAGTGTTCTGGCAAAACCTGCGGAACAAACGCCACTCATTGCCGCCATTGCGGTAAAAATACTGCATCAGGCGGGAATTCCTCGTGATGTACTGCAATTACTGCCGGGACAAGGGGAAACGGTCGGGGCGTTACTGGTAGGTGATGAGCGTGTCCGCGGCGTGATGTTTACGGGTTCTACCGCCATCGCCAGCCTGTTACAGCGCAATATTGCCGGTCGCCTTGACGCACAGGGGCGCCCAACGCCGCTGATCGCGGAAACCGGCGGGCTGAATGCCATGATCGTCGATTCCTCCGCACTGACCGAGCAGGTGGTCACCGATATCATCGCTTCCGCGTTTGACAGTGCCGGTCAGCGCTGTTCTGCCCTGCGTATCCTGTGTATTCAGGAAGATGTGGCTGAAAAAACAATCACCATGCTGAAAGGCGCAATGGCGGAATGCCGGATGGGGAATACGGAGCGCCTGTCCACGGACATTGGCCCTGTTATTGATGCTGAAGCGAAAGCGGGAATCGAGCATCATATCCAAACCCTGTATACCAAAGGCCGGGCCGTTTATCAGGCGGTGCATGAGAATGACACAGACCGTCAGGATTGGTCACAAGGCACGTTCGTCAAACCCACGCTGATCGAATTAGACAGTTTTGCTGAATTGCAAAAAGAAATTTTCGGGCCGGTTCTGCATGTCGTCCGTTTTAAACGCCATGAGCTGGATAAGCTGCTGGATCAAATCAATGCGGCCGGTTATGGCCTGACGTTGGGGGTTCACACGCGGATTGATGAAACCATCGCGCAGGTCACCAGTAAAGCGCAGGTCGGCAATATCTATGTCAACCGCAATATGGTCGGCGCAGTCGTCGGGGTGCAGCCATTTGGTGGCGAAGGTCTGTCAGGCACCGGGCCGAAAGCCGGCGGGCCACTCTATCTGTATCGTTTGCTGTCACAACGCCCCCTGAGTGCCGCTAACCAGACTTTGGCACGGCAGGATACGGAATATGAGCTGGATGCCCGAACCCGTGTTGCCCTGCATTCCCCGCTCAACAAGCTGGCAGATTGGGCAGTGGCGCAAAATAATGAGGTATTGGGTCAGGTGATTCAGGAATACCGTTTACTGGCACAAGGCGGAACCACCCGCTTATTGCCGGGACCGACCGGAGAGCGCAATACCTATACGCTGCTACCGCGCGGCCGGGTGCTTTGTCTGGCCGATAACGCGCAAGATGCCTTGGTGCAATTAGCGGCGGTGCTTTCTGTCGGTGGTCAGGCCATCTGGGAACAAGATGAACTGCATCAAAAACTGCAACATCAGTTGCCGGATGACGTGCGTCAACATATTGTCTGGACTGACGACTGGCAGCATGAAGAGACGGTGATGGCGGCGGTGATTTATCACGGTGATGGCGACCAGTTGCGTCAGGTCTGTGAAGTGATCGCACAACGCAAGGGGCCGATTCTCTCCGTACAGGGATTTGCCCGTGGTGAAACCAATTTGCTGCTGGAACGCTTACTGCATGAACGTTCAATCAGCGTTAATACGGCCGCTGCCGGGGGGAATGCCAGCCTGATGACGATTGGTTAACATTATCCGGCATAAAAAATAGGGGGAATGCGGGATAATCGCATTGCCCCTGAAATCGTTTCAATCCGACAACATGTTACTGCATTGATTATCTCCCCGCGGGGAGATAATCGGCTATTTTCGTCTTGCGAGCGGTATAGGGTAGATATCGGTATGATGAATCAATGATCGTTTTGTTGCCAACTCAGGTATTGCTCATATTTACGCAGGGCAATATTGTAATTGCTGAAAGCGGATTGGGATAATTCTTCGCTGAGTTTTTCCTGAACCTTTTCCGGCGTAAAGTCACTTGCCGGATAATTACTTGAAGTCAGTATTTCATCCAGACGCCTTAAACGAACCACATACTCACGCACAGTACTGTGACTCATCTCTGTTTGTTCAAACAGATACTGTTTAAAGGACATAATGTCAAAATAATCAGTCTGGCTGTTGCAATAAATTTCACTACAAAAGCGGCACAGCGCCACAAATTTACCCTGCAACTCATTCCAGGTTTTGTCATCCACCAACTCAGTCATCTCAGAAATTGCTTCTTTATTGATGACCTGACCATTAAAAACCAGTGAAATACGGTCAAGTGATTTATGGCAGTGCAGACAATGCGTCTGGCTGTGTTTATAGTCTTTGATATAACGGCTAAGCGGCCGTTTCTTTTGTGTTGTAACAGACATAAGAGATAAAGCCCTGTGTATAGTCTTAATAAAAAACAAACAAGCAAAAAGTTACTTCTCTGGATTCAAACGCGCCCTCAGCCTTTTTATCGCCTGACTGTGAAGCTGACTGACGCGGGATTCACCCACATCAAGTACTGCGCCGATCTCTTTAAGATTCAGTTCTTCCTGATAGTACAGCGTAAGAACCATCTTTTCCCGTTCAGGCAATGATTCAATCACATCGATTACCCTCTGACGAAGATCACCTTCCAGCAATTGTTGAAGAGGATTGGCCTCATGCTCTTCCTCAATCATCGGTTCACAGCTTTCACCGTGAATTTCGTGCCATTCGTCATAAGAAAATAGTTGACTGTTATTGGTATCCAACAGTATTTGCCGATATTCTATCAGATTAATCTTTAATTCTTTAGCAACTTCCTGCTCACTGGCTGGACGGCCTAACTCTTGCTCAAGTTTATGGATAGCCTGCGTGACTTCACGGGCATTGCGCCGCACACTGCGCGGCGCCCAATCACGGCTCCTCAACTCATCCAACATTGCCCCCCTGATGCGCTGTACCGCATAGGTGGTAAACGCGGTTCCCTGCATGGAATCAAACCGCTCCACCGCATTCAGCAGGCCGATGCCACCGGCCTGAAGCAAGTCATCGAGTTCTACGCTGGCAGGCAATCTTACCTGTAGCCTCAGCGCTTCATGGCGAACCAGTGGTACATAGCGCTTCCAGAGGCTATTTTTGTCCATCACGCCTTCGGCGGTATACAAATCGCTCACAACAACAGACACCTTTGGATAAGAGACTGGATACCATTATCCAATCCCCTAACCGGTACAATCGTCTGAACAATGAAGTAAAAGCCCTTCTTTTTCACCTATGCGAAATTTTTGCTGTCCGCCCGAATGACTGGCAAGTTTCAGGCTGTCCCTGACAATGAGCCAAAAAATAAGGATCGGCGAGCCGATCCTTATTTTATAGGCGTGGGTTATACCGGTTACCCGGTATAAGCTTCCAACTGGAAAATAAAAATTAACGCAGCAGGGACATAACAGTCTGTGGGATCTGGTTAGCCTGCGCCAGAACAGAAGTACCCGCTTGTTGCAGGATCTGGCCACGGCTCATATTAGATACTTCGGTTGCGTAGTCAGCGTCTTCGATACGGCTGCGTGCCGCGCTCAGGTTGTTAACGGTGTTGTTCAGGTTGTTAACGGTAGATTCCAGACGGTTTTGAACTGCACCCAAAGAGCTGCGCAGGTTGTCGACTGTTGATAAAGCGTCATCCAAAGCTTTCAGAGGAGCAACTTCCTTTTCAGTGCCAGTGGTAGCTGCTGCAACTACACCAGTAGTTTTGGTAAGGGTTGATTCCGCAGTATAATTTTCACCCCCTTTTGTATAGGTAAGCATAACTTTATCACCATCAGCCGTACCATCTTCTTTCATTTTCTGGAAGACTTTGACGTCAGTAGCACCAGTAATAGCTTTAGTGTCAATATCTTTGTTTTCTTTAACTTTTTTACCACCAACATCTTTTTCAACTTCAACAGAAGAGATTTGCTTACCAAAAACAGGATCGTGAAGTTTCAGATCTTTAAGATTCAGAACGTTACTATCAATTTTTTTCAGATCGATATCGATAGTTTCACCATCATGAGCACCAACCTGAATAGACATTTTTCTGTCTTCTTTTAATACCTTCACGCCATTGAACTGGGTCTGTTCTGAGATACGATCGATTTCGTCCAGACGCTGTTTAACTTCATCCTGAATCGATTTTTTGTCGCTTGCAGAGTTGCTACCGTTTTGTGCCTGAACCGCCAGCTCGCGAATACGTTGCAGGTTATTGTTGATTTCGTTCAGCGAACCTTCGGTGGTCTGGGCGATGGAGATACCATCGTTGGCGTTACGGGCCGCTTGGGACAGACCTTTAACATTAGCCGTAAAACGGTTAGCGATCGCTTGACCCGCCGCATCATCCTTCGCGCTGTTAATCCGTAAACCAGAGGACAGGCGCGCAATAGAGTTAGTCAGAACACCTTGAGAACGGGTCAGGTTGTTCTGGGCCTGCAAAGCGGAATAGTTAGTATTGATACCTAATGCCATGGTAGAGTTCCTTTTAAAATCAAATCGATATAATGAGTTTGGGCCTGTTTGCCCACGGTGTTCATTACCGCCAACAGTTTTATCGGCTGTTAAAAAAGAACCTTTAATCTTTCTTACAAAAACTTTTTTATTTTTTTTTCGCTGTTTACCCCGATAACCCAAACAGCGCCTATTCTCAGCAATTATTCTGTCCATCAAAAAAATCATTTTATCAGTAAACTTTTCCCCAATGAGTCCGATAACCTCTCCAGTGATGCTTTACTAATAAAGGAGTCAATATGGCCAGCATTTCCTCATTGGGAGCCGGGTCCGGGATGGATATGGGTTCTATACTGGATAAACTTCAGGCAACAGAAAGTAAACGTTTAGGACCATTAACACAGCAGCAAACCAGCTATAAAGCCAAGCTGACCGGTTTTGGTTCATTAAAGGGCAGTCTGGAAAAACTCAAGGGTGCCTCCGAAGAACTGAAAAAATTCGATAAACTCAATACCACCAAAACCAGTGAAGATCATAAAACATTTACCCCAAGCACGGATTCCAAAGCCAGCCCGGGGAGTTATGATATTACTGTCGAACAGCTTGCAAAGTCGCAGTCCCTGCGTTCTAAGGCATTTCCTGATGCAAAAGAGCCGCTGGGAGAAGCCGGCAAAGGCACCCGTACCCTGATTATCACGCAGCCCGGTGAAAAAGAGCCGATGCGTATTTCCCTGAAAGACAGTGAAACCTCCCTGATTGAAATTCGCGAAGCCATTAGGAAAAAAGAAGGCAACGTGAATGCCAACATCATGAAAGGGAAAGATGATAATGAAACCTATCTGATCCTGACTTCCAAAAAAGCCGGTACAAAATCCGTGATGACGATTGAAGTTCAGGGTGATGATAAGCTGAATGGTTTGCTGAACTATCAGTCCGATGATAAAGGGAGCGGTTCCGGTGCCATGACACAAATGATGGCACCGGCCAATGCAAAATTAACCGTCAATGGCATTGAAATTGAGCGCCAGACCAATGAGATCAAAGATGCACCGGAAGGCATTACGCTGAATCTGAAAAAGGTTTCGGAAAAAGTTAAGGAACAGGTTGCGGGAAAAGATGGCAAACCTGAAGAACAAGACGTGGTTAAATCCGAAACCCTGGTGGTTTCCCGCAATATCGAACCCATGAAAGAGGCAATTAAAAAGTGGGTGGATGCCTATAATGAATTACAAACCACTTTCGGCTCGCTGACCAAATTCACCGCAGTCGGAAAAGGGGAAACGGCGTCAAAAAACAATGGTGCCCTGCTCAATGACAACACATTAAAAAGCATCCGAAATCAGCTGAGGCACCAGCTTATTGTCGCCCAAGATGTTGCTGATATTGGCACGTTGAATAAATTGGGCATTAAACAAAAACTGGATGGGACACTGGAAATCAGCAACGAAAAACTGGAAAAAAACCTCAAAGAGAAACCGGCCAATGTTAAGGCTTTCTTTATGGGGGATGGTAAAGAAACCGGTTTTGCCACCCAGACGTTTAATATGTTGAAGAAAACATTGGATAGCCACGAAGGGACAATTGCCACGGCCACCGAAGGTATCAATAAAAGCCTGAAAAAATTAGAAAGTCAGGTAGAACAGACCAACAAAAGCATTAATGCCACCATGGAGCGCTATAAAAAACAATTTACCGAACTGGATCAACTTGTGACTTCACTCAATCAGGCAAGTTCATCCCTATTCCAGCTTTTAAGATAATAAAAGGACACTAATGTATCAACGTTCGGCAAGCCAATTATATGCTCAGGTAGATCTTGAGAGCGAAATTATGAATGCCTCTCCTTATCAGTTGATTCAGATATTGTTCAACGGGGCGCTCAGCGCCCTGCGTCGTGCAATTATTCTGATGCAGCAGGGTAATATCCCGGAAAAAGGTTTAGCTATTTCAAAGGCAATCAATATCATTGATAATGGTCTTAAAGAGGGATTAGATTTCGAAAAAGGCGGTGAGATTGCCCATAATCTTTTTGCTTTATATGAGTATATGAGCCGCCGCTTGCTCCATGCCAATTTACGCAATGATGAGAAGGCCATTACCGAAGTCATTGATTTACTGACCGAGATTTCAGGTGCTTGGCGGCAAATAGGTTCTCATTACAACGCCAGTCAGGATATTGTTGAATGAAAAATGATATGGATCTTTTGTCAGCTTATCAGCAGATCCTTAGTTTAAGTGAGCAAATGATTGATTTAGCCAGAAATGCAAAGTGGGATGAACTTATTGACATGGAGATCACTTATCTGACAGCAGTCGAAGTGGTGACTTCACTATCGGAAAATTCAGACCCCCCTATTTCATTACAGCAGCAATTGACCAAAATTTTGCAAACTGTCTTGGATAATGAAAAAGAAACTAAGCGATTATTGCAAAGAAGGTTAAATGAACTCAGCGACCTGATTAAACAGGAAAGCTGTAAACAACGTTTACATGATACCTACGGACAGTTCCCTGCCAGTCACTATGAAATGGAGTTGACAACAACAGAATCAAAATAGCTCCGGAGAAAAAAACACCCGTGATCCCATTTAACCATCACCCTGATTAATGGTGTCATTTATTTTTTATTTTGGGCGGTGTTGATTCGTCACTATCGTTTTTTTGGTTAATCTAATTCGGCACTTTATTGTATTTATAATTTGCAAACAAGCAAGACAAGTTACTTGTTTTTTTAACAAAAAATTAACCATCAAATGATAGTGACGAACCGAACCTTTGGGATAATTAACAGGGGATATTATCATCACCTATTATTTTTAGTTAAAAGATGAATAATGCTGAAAAACTATATAAATAATAGATTTATCATTGCGCTATTATCCATTTCCTAAATAAGGTTTTCTTCTGTTATTTATCGCCAGACATCCCCTGACAAAAGGGAATTTACCGCTGAATTTTATCGCTGGCTCAAAATCCAGCCACTAAACCGCCCCTCCAGCAAATTCCACACCGAATCTTCCGGCATATACACCGTACTCCACAACCTGACCGCCGCCTACACGCGCCGAGGCAGGGACGGGGCGAAACTCGCGGGCATAAACAGTGTCCGCTCAATATACCCAGTTTCGTTCAATGCCTTTGCCAGACCATTTCTGTTTAGGGTATTGATACTCAATTAGGGCGTATTACTCACCTTGTCAATAATGTTGGGATCTTAAAACAAAAAATGCCCTTAATTGATATGGATGGGGAACGATTTCAACAAGTACTATTGACCAATGTCATGAGTCATTTTTATTGTTCTTCTGAAGCGATTAAGCGTATGTCGATTTCCAGGGGGGGCTATGGAGGTTCAATTGTTAACGTTTCATCAGGTGCATCGAAAAGTGGCTCACCTTTCGAATACATTGATTATGCTGCGTCGAAAGGTGCAGTTGATACCTTTACGACAGGATTATCTAAAGAAGCCGCCGCTGACGGCATACGCGTCAACTGCGTTCGTCCGGGAGGCATTTACACCGATATTCATGCTGATGGCGGTGAGCCTTCCAGAGTTGATCGTATTGCCAAGAACTTCCCGATGCAAAGAGGTGGAACGCCTGAAGAGGTTGCAAATGCGATCCTTTGGCTACTGAGTGACGAAGCTTCATTTGTGACAGGAAGCTTTACAGACTTATGCGGTGGTTTATAAATTGGAAACTCACTTAGCAACTCTCCGAGATGAAATATCCGGGAGATGTGATTTTTGCTTAAATGCGATCCATTGGCTAACTATCAAACTGCGCAAACGACTACCTGCTGGATACCCGCTGGAGCTAACCCATCATTTATTGCAACACAAATGGGGCACGTATCATCGCAAATGGCTCACCATGTCCACGGGGCATGGATGAATGAGAATAGTGATGATCAAATTAAGCTATTCAATGAAAAACTCACAATTGCCCCATATATGCCCCAAGAAATAAAAGCGAAATAATTACTATATATTTATCAATTGATTACAAAATCACACCTGCATATTCATAATCTCATGATACGCACCGACCAGCTTATTTCTCACCTGAATTCCCATTTGCAGAGAAATGTTCGATTTCTGCATATTCACCATCACATCATTTAGCTCCACACCCGGTGCGCCCAGCGTGAAACTTTGCGCCTGCTTGACCGTGCCCAAGCGTGTTTGGTTTATTTTTTCGACTGCGGCGGTCAGTTGGCTGGCAAAACCGCCCTGTACTGGCATCGGTTTGGCAATGCTTGCTGCTTGCAATGCCTGAGTCTGCATCTGTTGCAGTACACCTTCAATTGCCGGAATTGACATAAAAACCTCGCGTTAAATCACCCTATTGATTATGTGATTAAGTGCCATATTAGCCATGGGCTGGTTGGCAATTTTCCACGACTGCCACCGTAACATAGCCTTTCTAAACTAAAGCGGGTAATTGAAGTCAAAATTCGAAGCTTATTGTGCCATTAAAAGAGGTATGAACAGCCAATAATGGTGGGATTAATAATAGGAAGAATCTTTTCGCTTGCGTATGGGGAGTCTGTTTTGTTACGCCACGCTTTTAGTATTCATGTTGACCAGCAAGGCAAGGATCGTCTATGAGTGCAGCAACAACTGACGTTGAAAACCAAAACAAAGGGTTCAACGCTGTCATCAGCAGGGTAAAAGCTGATCCAAAAGTTCCGTTATTAGTTGCTGGCTCTGCGGCCATCGCTATCGTCATCGCCCTGTTTCTCTGGTTACGCAGCCCCGATTACCGGGTGCTTTACAGCAACCTGAGTGATAAGGATGGTGGCGAAATCGTTACGCAATTAACCCAGATGAACGTCCCTTATCGTTTTACTGAGAATGGCTCCGCGCTCATGATACCTGCCGATAAAGTTCATGAGACTCGCCTGAAACTGGCACAGCAAGGGCTGCCTAAAGGGGGAGCAGCGGGTTTTGAGCTATTGGATAAAGAAAAATTCGGTATCAGCCAGTTCAGTGAACAGATCAATTACCAACGCGCGCTGGAAGGTGAACTGGCGCGTACCGTCGAATCACTCGGCCCGGTTCAGAGTGCACGCGTCCATCTGGCCCTGCCTAAGCCTTCTCTGTTTGTGCGTGAACAAAAAGCGCCATCCGCCTCAGTGACGGTGGGATTGCTGCAAGGCCGTGTGCTGGATGAAGGACAAATCAATGCCATCGTGCATATGATTTCAAGCAGTGTTGCCGGTTTACCTGCGGGTAATGTCACGATTGTGGATCAATCCGGGCGATTGCTGACACAGAGCGATGCCACCGGCCGCGATTTGAACACCACTCAGTTAAAATATACGCAGGAAGTGGAAAATCGTTTCCAGCATCGCATTGAAACCATTCTGGCACCTGTGGTTGGTCGTGGTAATGTGCAGGCACAGGTCACGGCACAGGTTGATTTCTCCCGTCGCGAAGAAACAGCGGAAGAATATAAGCCTAACCAGCCACCGAATCAGGCGGCAATTCGTTCCAAACAGAGCAGTACCAGCGAGCAAAGCGGCGGGCCATTGGTCGGTGGTGTGCCGGGCGCATTGTCAAACCAACCCAGTGCCGCACCAAGTGCCCCGATTGAAAAACCGAACGCCAATGCCAAAGGCAACGGTGACGAAAAACCTGACCCACAGCGCAATAATAGTGCTAACAGAAACAATAGTGCTAACAGAAACAATAGTTACGAGCGCATGGTCAGCAACAACCGCAATAACCGTTATGACGAAACCACTAACTATGAAGTGGATCGCACCATTCGCCATACCCAATTACAGGCTGGCACCGTGAAGCGGCTTTCGGTTGCGGTTGTGATTAACTACGCCACGGTTCAGGGCGAAAAAGGCGCTGAAACCCAGGCACTGACACCAGAACAGCTAGCACAGATCGAAGCCTTGACCCGTGAAGCAATGGGTTTCTCTGCTTCCCGCGGCGATAGCCTGAATGTAGTGAATACCCCGTTCAATAACACCGCCGAAGTATTAGAACCGTTGCCATTCTGGCAGCACCCTGCCCTGCTGGAAAAATTGTTGGAAGCTGGTCGTTGGTTACTGCTGATTCTGGTTGCATGGCTATTGTGGCGTAAGATGATCGTGCCACAAATCGCCAAAAAACGGACTGCGGAGAAAGCCGCCCTGGATGCGCAGAAGAATCAGTCGAAACCGAAAACAGAAACCAATGCGGAATTGGACGAAAAAATGCGTCGTCAGATGGCTCGCCAACGTGTCAATGCTGAACTGCAAAGCCAGCGTATCCGTGAACTTGCAGAAAAAGATCCTCGCGTCGTCGCGCTGGTGATCCGCCAATGGATGAGTAACGAACAATGAGCCTGACCGGAACAGAAAGAAGTGCCGTCATGTTAATGACCCTGGGAGAAGATCAGGCGGCCGAGGTGTTCAAGCACCTGAATTCCAGGGAAGTACAACAATTAAGTATTGCGATGGCGGGGATGAAACAAGTCTCCAACCAGCAACTGGTTGACGTACTGGCAGAGTTTGAAGAAGATGCCGGGCAGTTCACTGCCCTCAGCATCAATGCCAACGACTACCTGCGCAGTGTCCTGATCAAAGCCTTGGGTGAAGAACGGGCGTCCAGCTTGCTTGAAGATATCCTTGAGTCCCGTGATACCACAACGGGCATCGAAACCCTCAACTTTATGGAGCCACAAATGGCAGCCGATATGATCCGCGATGAACATCCGCAGATCATTGCCACCATTTTGGTTCACCTAAACCGTGGTCAGGCCGCCGATATCCTCGCCCTGTTTGATGATCGCCTGCGCAACGATGTGATGCTGCGTATTGCCACTTTTGGTGGCGTACAGCCCTCTGCGTTGGCGGAATTGACGGAAGTGCTGAATACCCTGCTGGATGGCCAGAACCTGAAACGCAGCAAGATGGGGGGTATCCGCACGGCGGCAGAAATCATCAACCTGATGAAAAGCCAGCAGGAAGAAGGTGTCATTGATGCCGTTCGTTCCTACGATAACGAACTGGCACAGAAAATCATCGACGAAATGTTCCTGTTCGAAAACCTTATCAACGTGGACGATCGCAGTATCCAACGCCTGTTGCAGGAAGTTTCAACCGATTCCTTGCTGGTGGCATTGAAAGGTTGCGATCAGGCATTGCGCGATCACTTCCTCAACAATATGTCGCAACGTGCGGCTGAAATCATGCGCGATGATTTGGCCAATCGTGGCCCTGTCCGTATGTCTCAGGTGGAAGCTGAACAGAAGGCCATCCTGCTTGTTGTTCGTCGTCTGGCAGAAAGTGGCGAAATGCTCCTGAATGGGGGTGACGATACCTATGTCTGATCAGTCAAATAGCAGAAACTGGCGGCCGTGGCTGCCGGGTGAATTGACTCAGTGGGAAACGCTGCGGGCAAAACTGGAACCCTTGGAAGAGGTACAGGCATTTAGCGAACAAGATCGGCTGCTGGAACAAGCCAGAGTGCTGGACGAGCTGAAAGAGCAGGCTCGTCAGGCGGGTCATGCGCAGGGCTTGGCAGAAGGTCAGGTGCAGGGTTATGACCAAGGGATTCAGGAAGGCCGGCAAGCCGGGCTGGAACAAGGTTTGCTGGAAGCCCAGCAACAACAGCAAGTGATTATTGATCAGTGGAAAACCTTACTGGCGGACTTTAGCCATTCACTGGATGGGCTGGATACGGTTATCGCATCCCGCCTGATGCAACTTTCACTGACCGCTGCCCATCATATTCTGGGGCAGCCCGCAGTTTGTGACGGTACTGCCCTGTTGAGCCAGATCCGCGAATTTATCCAGCAAGAACCCATGTTCAGCGGAAAACCACAATTGCGGGTTCATCCGCAAAACATTCCCTTGGTTGAGCAACAATTGGGGGACGTTTTGTCCCTGCACGACTGGCGTTTGGTTGCTGATAACAAACTCCATCCGGGCGGCTGTAAAATCACGGCGGATGAAGGCGATATGGACGCCAGTCTGGCTACCCGCTGGCATGAAATGTGCCGTCTGGCCGCGGCGGGAGAATGGTGATGACCGCAAGACTTGGCCGCTGGCTGGCAACCTTGGATTCTTTGGAAAAGCGGCTGGAAAAAACCCCAAAAGTACGCCGCTATGGGCGCCTGACCCGCGCCACCGGCTTGGTGCTGGAAGCGACGGGCTTGCACATGCCGCTCGGCGCGACTTGTCTGATCGAGCGTCAAAATGGCAACACCATTGAAGAAGTGGAAAGTGAAGTCGTCGGTTTTAACGGCGAAAAACTGTTATTGATGCCACTGGAAGAATTGGAAGGCATTGTGCCGGGTGCCCGCGTCTATGCCCGTTCTTATGGCGAAGAGACGGGCGGCGGGCGGCGCTTGCCTCTGGGACCTGAATTGCTCGGCCGGGTTCTGGATGGCGCAGGTCGCCCCCTTGATGGTTTACCTGCCCCTGACACGGGTTATCGCGCTCCCCTGACCACCACGCCGTTCAATCCCCTGCAAAGAACCCCCATCAGCAATGTACTGGATGTCGGTGTTCGTGCCATCAATGCCCTGCTGACCGTCGGCCGTGGACAGCGCATGGGATTATTTGCCGGCTCCGGGGTCGGTAAAAGTGTGCTGCTTGGCATGATGGCGCGTTATACCCAAGCTGATGTGATTGTGGTGGGATTGATTGGTGAGCGTGGCCGTGAAGTTAAGGACTTTATCGAAAATATTTTGGGAGTGGAAGGATTGTCACGCTCAGTGGTTGTCGCCGCGCCCGCCGATGTTTCGCCATTGCTGAGAATGCAGGGCGCTGCTTATGCGACCCGCATCGCCGAGGATTTTCGTGACCGGGGTAAACATGTCCTGCTGATCATGGATTCCCTGACCCGTTACAGTATGGCGCAGCGTGAAATTGCCTTGGCTATCGGTGAACCACCGGCAACCAAAGGCTATCCCCCTTCTGTCTTTGCCAAATTACCGGCACTGGTCGAAAGAGCCGGTAATGGTGTCAGTGATGGCGGCTCCATCACGGCATTTTATACGGTACTGACAGAAGGCGATGACCAGCAAGACCCGATTGCCGATGCGGCTCGCGCCATCCTGGATGGTCATATAGTGCTATCGCGTTCGCTGGCAGAATCCGGTCATTATCCTGCCATTGATATTGAGGCTTCCATCAGTCGTGCCATGACCGCACTGATCGACAAGAACCATTACCGGCGCGTCCAGCATTTCAAACAGTTGCTCTCCAGTTACCAACGCAACCGGGATTTGATCAACGTTGGCGCCTACGCTGCGGGCAGTGATCCCCTGCTGGATCGGGCGATTGAGCTTTATCCGCATCTGGCTCAATTCCTGCAACAGGGCATTGACGAACGCAGCGAGTACGATGCGGCTTGTAATCAGCTTCAACAATTATTGCCGGTATAACTATTTACCGAAATAACTATTTACCGGCATAGCTATTTTCTGCCGGAATAATGAATCACTTTGCCAAGGGGTATAACGTTTATCAATGACGTGCCGATATCATTTAGCCAATATCGTTTAGCCAATATCGTTTAACTATGGATGTCATTCAGTCACGCTGATGTCTGGTTGGTGATTAACACGAGGAAATACATGCAACAACACTCCCCTCTCATGACATTGCGCGAACTGGCCCAAGATGCCGCAGAACAGGCGGCCTCACAATTGGCACGCATTCGGCAAAGTCACCAGCAAATGGAGCAACAACTCACGGCGTTAATGAATTATCAGGATGAATATCGTACCCGTTTGAATGACACCCTCAGCAGCGGTATGTCCTGTTCGACCTGGCAAAATTATCAGCAGTTTATGAAAACGCTGGAAATGGCAATTGAACAGCACAGATTACAACTCAATCAATGGAAAAAACGTCTTGAGCAAGCCATGTTACAATGGCAGGAAAAACAGCAGCGCCTGAACGCTTTCGACACACTGCAACAGCGGGCGGAACATAATTTGAAGTTACGCCAAAATCGCATGGAACAAAAACAAATGGATGAGTATGCACAACGCGGCGCACAACGGAGGATGAAACCATGAATCTCACTCTTTTGCCTACAGATTTAAACATCACGGACAAAGGTCAGCCGGCTTTGAAGAATTCCGGGCTTGATAACCCTTCTTCTCAATTTGAGCAACTGCTTAATGCAGAAACAGCGTCTATGCACAAGCCCTCCACGAAGCCTACCATTGCAGCAGATAAATCGGCCTCGGATAACACAGCAGAAAAGCCACTGACGCCGTTGGCAACAGCGTCAGATAACCGTGTGGTCAAGGACAAATCACCGGCAGAAGAAGCGGCACAGCAAGAAAACCGCGCTGAATTTGCGGGATTGAAAGAAAACGACCTGTTGTCAGCCGAAGCATTAAGTGCGGCTATCCCCATCCAGCTTGCCGGGTTGTTGCCGCCTCAGGCAAATTCTGCGGCCGCGCCTGAAAACGCCAATGTGCAGATGGGGGATGAGTCGTTGGAAAATACATTGTTGGAAAATACAGTGTCAGAAAATACCGGGCTGGATAGTGAAAACAGTCCTGTCAGTACGCGGTTGGATAGCAATATCAAAGATGGCCGATTCATCGATCCCCATTTTGCGCAACACGTTAAAGCCGGTGAGCAACCTGAAAGTGTTCAGCTTTCTGCTAAACAAGAAGCCCGCCTGAATAATCAGGGCGAGGCTGCCACCAACCTTCAACCTGAGTTAGCCCCGCTCGCCGGAGAAACCAAACTGACGGCCGGCCATCTTGCGGCCCATAATAAAGCGGGATCTGGCAATACGATTGCCAAAAATGCCGTTTCAGGCAAGTCTGTTTCAGACTATATCGCTTCAAACCATACCGCTTCAGACAATAACAAAGCGTCAAATCTGCCCCAAACCGCCATTCAGGCCGCTCCTGCATGGGCAACATCCACGGCAGAGACAGCGCCAATCGACTCACCTGCGCTATTGGCAACGCCTGCCCTGCTTTCCGCCGGACAACACCCGACGGGGCAACTTCAACTGCACAGCACGGCGGCACCATTATTAAGTGCTCATCTTGGCAGTGAAGAGTGGCAGCAACAGCTCAATCAACAGGTGCTGTTTTTTAACCGTCATGGTCTGCAACAGGCAGAACTTCGCCTGCATCCCCAAGAACTGGGTGCGCTGCATATCCGCATGAGCGTTGAAGACAATCAGGCACAACTGCATTTTGTTTCCGCCCATCAGAATGTTCGCGCAGCACTGGAAGCGGCATTGCCGGGATTACGCCATGCGCTGGCTGAAAATGGCATTCAACTGGCGCAAAGCAGTGTCAATAGTGATGCCCAAGGCCACGCCCAACAAGAGCATTTTGCCAATAACCCGAACAGCCATTCCGGTTCCCATGCCGAAACTCAAGGACATGATTCCGCGGCTGCAACAGAAATGACGGTTTCTCATCCATCTGCTATCAGGGTAACCCCCCAACAACTCACCTTGGCGCGCGGAGGCGTTGATACTTTTGCCTGACGAATTTTGCCTAACGAAAAAAGATCGATAACAAACGTGTGAGTTAATGGTTTTTTTTCCGTTTGTTCCAGCCATTGCCGGAACAAAGACGCGGGATAATTGGGATCGATTTTGATGGATAAGGGCTCCGCCACGGAATGCGCGGAGACTTGTTCGCAACAGAAAACAGGAACTTGTTTGTCCATGTCTGATTATAGCTACGAGCATAAACGCAAAAATCCAATTTGGATGATACTGTTAATACTGATTGCTGTTCTTGGTGCTGCCATTGGAGGGTATAGCTGGTGGGTAATGAGCCAGTCAACCAATAATAGTTCAGAAAAAACCAAAGTTACTGATACCCCCGTATTCATGACTCTGGAGCCTTTTACGGTCAATTTGATTGACAACGAAGAACACTTTGATCGTGTTCTGTATGTTGGCATCACATTACGTTTAACTGACCCTAAAACCCGTCAGCGCTTCCATGATTATCTGCCAGAAGTTCGTAGCCGTATGTTGCTGTTATTGTCTCGCCAGAAAGCGACCGATCTGGCCAAAGATGATGGAAAAATGCGTTTGGTGGCAGATATCAAACAGACACTACACCCGACACTAATACCCGGTGAACCCGATCAGGAAATCACCGATGTGTTATTTACCACGTTTATTCTGCGATAATCACAATGAGTGACAATATTCTTTCACAAGCAGAGATTGATGCTCTGCTCAATGGTGACAGTGCCTCTGCTGATGACGTAGAACAAACCGCGTCCGGAGAAAATGAGGTTCGTCCTTATGATCCCAATACGCAACGCCGTGTTGTACGCGAACGTTTGCAGTCACTGGAAATCATCAATGAACGTTTTGCCCGCCAATTCAGGATGGGGCTGTTTAACATGCTGCGCCGCAGTCCGGATATTACGGTCGGTGCCATCAAGGTTCAGCCTTATCACGACTTTGCCCGCAATCTGGCCGTGCCGACCAACCTCAATCTGGTTCATTTGAAGCCATTGAGGGGAACCGCACTCTTCGCTTTCGAGCCGAGCTTAGTTTATATCGCTGTTGATAACCTGTTTGGCGGTGATGGTCGTTTTCCAACCAAAGTGGAAGGCCGTGAATTTACCTATACCGAGCAGCGGATCATTAACCGGATGCTGAAACTGGCACTGGATGCCTATCGTGACGCCTGGGATTCCATCTTTAAACTTGAAGTGGAATATGTGCGTTCCGAGACTCAGGTGAAATTCACCAATATCACCACGTCACCGAACGATATCGTGGTGACGACGCCGTTTCAGGTCGAGATCGGCGCATTGACCGGGGAATTCAATATTTGTATTCCCTTCGCCATGATCGAGCCTTTGCGCGAGCGCCTGACCAATCCGCCGGTGGAAAATGTGCGTCAGGAAGAGAGCCAGTGGCGTAACAGTCTGGTGAAACAAGTTCAGCATTCAGAATTAGAACTGGTGGCGAACTTTGTTGATATTCCCCTGCGGCTATCAAAGATCCTTAAATTGAGAAAAGGCGATATCTTGCCGATTGAAAAACCTGAACGCCTAATCGTTCACGTTGATGGTGTGCCGGTGCTCACCAGTCAATATGGAACACTGAACGGGCAGTATGCCCTGCGTGTTGAACACCTGATTAACCCTGTTTTAACTGCTCTGGATGAGGAAAAGCCCAATGAGTGATGCTAAACAACCTACAGATACCAGCTCGACTGAAGATATGTGGGCAGAAGCGCTGGAACAACAGGCCGCACAGCAAACCTCTGACGGCGGCGCGTCAATATTTGAAAATCTGGATGTGCAGGATGCGTTGGCCCAACTTTCCGATATTGATCTGATCATGGATATTCCCGTCAAGCTCTCCGTTGAGTTGGGCCGGACGAAAATGACCATCAAACAACTCCTGAGGCTGTCACAAGGCTCAGTGGTTCCGCTTGATGGGCTGGCGGGCGAACCGTTGGATATTCTGATTAATGGTTATTTGATTGCACAGGGAGAAGTGGTTGTCGTCTCCGATAAATACGGTATCCGTATCACCGATATCATCACGCCTTCTGAGCGTATGCGTCGCTTGAGTCGTTAACGATGATGGCGACCCAGCCCTCTGTTCATGCGTCTTTCCAACCGGGTGCGGCATCTGGTGCTGCACCGGTTAACACGACGGTCAGTCATGCTCATGTGAGTACGATCAACACTGAACCCCTGCCGGCCGGCCAAACGCTGATGCAGGTCAGCAGTGCCCTGGGCGGTATCTTGTTGCTGATTTTCTTGATGACATGGTTAGTCCGCCGTTTGGGTTTTACGCCCGCGAAAAGCAAAAATCATCGTTTGTTGAATGTTAAGGCAAGCTGCTCCCTTGGGCCGAAAGAGCGGGTTGTGGTGGTCGAAGTCGAAGATAACTGGCTGGTTTTGGGGGTTACATCCCAACAAATCACGATGCTGCACCAAATGCCTGCCCCGCCAGACAATCAGGATCAGGAAAGCCCGCTCAAATCGCTGCCATTTGGTCAGATGCTAAAAAATACGCTCCAGCGAAAGAGCAAGAATAACAAGGACGATGATGAAAAATAGCGTTTTTTTTATGACAGGCAATCGAATGGTCGGCAAGAAATGTGTCATGCGTTTGATGACACTGTTTATGGCACTCCTGCTGCCGCTGTTCCCCATGAGTGCGGCGGCCGAGTTTCCGGGTATCATCAGCCAGCCCTTGGCCAATGGCGGGCAAAGTTGGTCATTGCCGGTTCAGACCCTGATTTTCATCACGGCATTGGGCTTTATCCCCGCAGCCCTGCTGATGATGACCAGTTTTACCCGCATCATCATCGTACTGGGTTTGCTGCGCAATGCACTGGGAACCCCTTCCGCACCCCCCAACCAAGTGATGCTGGGATTAGCGCTGTTTATGACTTTTTTCATCATGGCGCCGGTATTTGATAAAGTCTATCAAAACGCTTACCTGCCTTACAGCGAGGATAAAATCACGCTGGAAGTCGCCTTGGATCAGGGTGCCCAGCCCTTGCGCCAATTTATGTTGCGTCAGACACGGGAAAATGATCTGGCACTGTTTGCCCGCCTTGCCAATCAAGAAGCCTTTGAAACGGCGGACTCAGTTCCCATGCGTGTGCTGGTTCCCGCATTTATTACCAGTGAATTGAAAACTGCGTTCCAGATTGGCTTTACCCTCTTCATCCCATTCCTGATTATCGATCTGGTGGTTGCCAGTGTCTTGATGGCATTGGGGATGATGATGGTGCCGCCGGCCACCATATCACTCCCGTTCAAACTGATGCTGTTTGTCTTGGTGGATGGTTGGCAATTATTGCTGGGTTCACTGGCACAAAGTTTTTATGTCTAGCCAGCAGCCTGATATTGAGTGTGACATCTTAAGAATAAAGATCAAAAAGCGGTCTGAGGAAATTATGACTCCAGAATCAGTAATGGCCCTCGGTGTTGAGGCAATGAAAGTGGCATTGGCATTGGCTGCACCACTCCTTTTATCTGCCTTGGTTTGTGGCTTGATCATCAGCTTATTGCAGGCGGCAACTCAGATAAATGAGATGACCTTATCGTTTATTCCAAAAATCCTGGCCGTTGTCGTGACCATCGTCGCCGCAGGGCCGTGGATGCTAAACTTGCTGCTGGACTACATGCGCACACTGTTTAGCAGCATTCCGGCGATTATCGGTTAATTATGATCCCGTTTGACAGCGAAACCCTTTCCCGCCTGGTCAGCGATTTTTTTTGGCCGTTAGCGCGCCTGTTAGCCTTGTTCAGTACGGCACCCATTTTCAGTGAAAAACAGATACCGATAAAAGTTAAAATTGGTTTGGCATTATTCATCACTGCCTTACTCGTCCCGACTCTGCCATCTCCTCAAATTCCGATCTTTTCTGTGGCCGGAATTTGGGTCTTGATACAACAAGTCTTGATTGGTATGGCCTTGGGACTGACCATGCAGATCGCCTTTGCCATAGTACGCCATGCCGGTGAAGTTCTCGGCTTACAAATGGGACTTTCATTCGCCACATTTTTTGATCCGACCGGTGGCCCGAATATGCCTATCTTAGCCCGGATTCTCAATATGATGATGATGTTGCTGTTCTTGGCTTTTGATGGGCATTTATGGCTCTTGTCGATTCTGGCCGATACGTTTTATTCCATTCCGATTCAAGTCACCCAATTGAACCCGAAAGGTTTTTTATTGTTATCCCAAAGTGCCAGCCTGATCTTTGTCAATGGCATGATGCTGGCAATGCCAATGATTACCCTGCTGCTGGTCTTGAACTTTTCTCTGGGGATTTTAAACCGCATGACACCGCAGCTCTCGGTATTTGTGATCGGTTTTCCGTTGACCCTGACAGTGGGAATTTTCACGCTGTCCCTGTTATTCCCACTGCTGGTGCCATTTACTGAGCGGTTATTTGGCGAAATGTTCGACCGTCTGGCGGTGATTGTCAGTGAAATATCGGGCTAATTAAAATTGGGTTGGCCATTGGATGCGCTAACACCGCCATCTATCGGTAAATTTACCCCATTGATAAAGCTGGCATCTTCACTGGCTAAAAAGGTAATGGCGGCTGCCACTTCAGAAGGTTGACCCGCTCTCTTTAACGGGATTCGGCTATCGAAATAGTGCAAAGTTTCATCGTCAAAACGGGCAACCATTGGCGTCATCACTAAACTTGGGCACACAGCATTGACACGAATGCCCTGAGCGCCGTAATCCAGTGCCATGGCTCGGGTCACGTTGACCACCGCGCCTTTTGCTGCGCAATAATGTGCGCCTCCCCAATCGCCGCCCAATCCGGATACCGACGCATTATTGACAATACATCCCTGACTTTTCAGTAAATGCGGCAAAGCGGAATAACTACAATTGAGCACACCATTAAGATTCGTCGCCAGCACTTCATCCCCCTCTTCCTGAGAGACACTTAATAAATCACCGACAACATACAGGCCTGCATTATTGACCAGAATATCTATCCGGCCAAAGTGCCTGACTGTTTCATCAACCATATTTTTAACCGATCCCCGGTTCGCCACATCGGTCTGGATCACGAGCGTTTTGTCCGATGACAATTCACTGCACACATGGTTAAGTTTATCTGTATCCCGCCCGGCCAAGACAACAATGGCACCTTCTTGTGAAAAACGCTTTGCGGTCGCCTCACCAATGCCGCTGCCTGCGCCAGTAATAATGACAACTTTATCCTCGAATCGATTCATTTTATTATCCTCATTAAGGTATGTGCAAAACTCGCCATAAATTCTGCCCCTGTGGGCAAGCAACCTCTTTTTTATGCCTGAACAATTATTAACGACTTGATGACAGGTCGGACAGAGTTTATTCCCAATGATTTCAAATTGCAGCAAAATTTAAGGTTCACCTATAATTCAATGAGTTAATTACAAGAAAAAATATTTCTTGTTTAATACTAAAAAATGGCGTATTAATTTATATTCATGACTATTACATGCAGTTATCAATAATAATATTTAGTTTTCCTTATGTTTTATCTTTTTTAACTTTATAAGTAAAATCAATCAAATAAATTAAGGATATTAATATGACAATTGAAGAAGTTTTGCATGATGCCATGCGGGCAGCGCAAGCGATCTTTAAAGGAAAATCATGGAATATTGGTTATTACGATCCTAATATACCATCAGGAGAAAAAAAGGATTTATATAATGAAATAAGCGTCCATGCAAGAAATCATATTTTTGAAATATTACACAGGGAATTATTTTCAGAAGAACCAAACAAGCAAAAAAACGACCAGGAAATATATCATTACCTGCATAAGAACAAGCGTAAATTTTTAGTTAGCAACTGTCTTTTATTATCTATTTATGCCTTATATCATCTGAAGAAAAAACATAAGAACACTCTCCGTCACTTATTTTATCATTCAATATTAAACTATACAGATGACCAGACTCCATTAACTTTACAAATTCTTAGCCTGCAATACCCTTACGACCATGCTTTTGTGATAGTTTACCCTCCCGGTAAAGATATCCCCGGCCTTGGCGAGACATCCTCCCCTGACACGTTTCCAAAAGATTCATGGATCTGTGATCCTTGGGCTGGCATTGTTTGTCCTGCTGACTTTTATAATTACCGATGGAAAATGAAAATGACTGAATGGAGTTTTAGAGGAAAAACGATTTATATTAATGACTATGATATTAATGATCATGATAATAACGCGCTTGATTTTAATCACTCTCCATTAGGGAGATATACTTATACTGCAATAGAAAGAGGAAACAGAACAACCATTTCCAGTATTGAAATTCCCCCGCAGGGAAAATCGATTATAGATGGAAAACCTCAAACCAGAAAATGCACAATATTTTAAAAAATCATGATAGGGAGATTTTACTTATTAGTGAAATCTTCCATCTATTCCACACCAAACTTTTACTTAAGCACTCGATTTCCTGATTCGGTTAATACCAATTCCCGGCTATCCAATTGTTTAAGCACCCATTTTTCTTGAGAAAAATATCAAGCAATGATGCCCCTAAAAAACCACCAAGATGAAAATGCCGTTCTTTCCAGTCAAGGCAGGAGCAGGCAAATTTCCGCCGTGAGGAAAAACCAACATCATGTGAATTGTTTGAATATTTCTTATCGCATTTTCTCTATAGTTATTATAGAGTAAAGTGTAGGAGGTTTTTTCAATTAGCAGCTGATATTGCGTTTTCTCATACTTGTCTTACCAAGAAAAGAAGGTAGATTATCAACCGCTAATTCCCTGTCAAAATCAATGTTATGTTGCATCAAGTGAATTACAATATTCAAAATATAATTCAACGATCTTATCTATCGCATCTTCTATTTTCGGATCTACGAGGAAAAAATATTCTTTTGGCTCTCCAGTGAAATTTGTATTCTGAAATTCAATCCCAATAAATTTTTCTTCCTCTGGATTATCCGAATTAGATGAAGCAACAGAGTTTTTATAAGATGCAATATCTCCTTCAAGTGCTTTTATAACCCGAATTTTTCTGTCAAGAGTCATTTGGTTAACAACTTTGTTGAGCCAACCATACGCAAAATACATACCTCTCCCTGCAGAAGCTGCACCTGATGCTCCTGAAATTAAAGGCTTTCCAAATTTATGGTAGGCAGTGTTTGCACCATCTACTATCTCTTTAGGTGTTATCGACCCCATACTTAAACCAGCAATTAAACCTGCAGATCCGCCTGTAGCCGTGGCAATGGTGGCCGAGGAAACCACACTAAGTGCGGTAGACATCATAGATGAAGTACTACTACTATAAGATTTATCACGATCTTCTAATCTGTCTTTAAAAAATTCCGCGACTCCAGCCCCATGCTGCACTCCGATTTTATTCCTTTCTACAATAAGTATTATTACTTGCCTCACTATTTCTTCTCTATTCTCTTCCTCTCCAAAGATTCCAATAATAATCTCCCTCAGTCTTTTGTACGAAAGAGACATATTTTTATTTCCTGGTTGTCGGCTCCTGCTATACAGCATAATACCAGAATTCATTAATGGGATATCGTTAAATTCTATAATAGATTCTGATTTTGATTTTAAGTCTATTACGTCAAAATCAAGCTCTATAATTTCAGGATCTTTACTAGCACCATCACTATCACTATCACTATTCATAGAATCACCATATTTAGTTTAAATATATTTAAGGGTTTCCCTATTAACAATATATCTATTTACATAAAATTAAATAACAATTAAAAATTGTAGATCACTGCCTTATAATTTGAGTGTATCACTATTATGAAAACCTATTTAACCTCCAATAAAAATACTCATTATCAATATAACGAATCAATTATTAGATATAAACGTGAGAAACGAACATTTATATATACCATTAACATCTACTCGTCGTACTTCAAGATACACTTGTTATCTCCCCGAGACGCTGGGAGGATAATAATATGATTTTTCATCTTGCGATCTGTAATTTGAAGTTTATAGATTATACATAAAGCTTAATATAAAAATATAAACTAACAAGGAAAAGATTAAACAACAAATAAACAAACCATAATAATGTATGATGTTACATTAATACAAATTAGCTGGTATCTGAATATTTTGGCAGCCTGACAAGATGCCAAGTTGCAGCCAAGCAAGCTGCAACTTGGAACAGGAAGAGATTTAATCAGCGATACATCTCAAATAGCGACATCCCTTTTAAGTCAGAGAAAGCCTTATAGGAAGCCTGTAGTGCCGCTTGTTCCTGATAATAACCGGAAATGGCAGATACCAAATCCGCATCCATCAATTCACCCATACGAACTTTATTGGCAATGCTGCGTTCACCGGCCAGCGCGTCCAGTTGATCCATTTCCTGAAGCTGTAAACCCAGCTCCGCTTCCGCCGAAGAGAAGTTGTTTATACTATTCCGTATACTTCGGTTAGCTTTGTTAATCAACGCCAGTGACTCATCTCTTTCTGCTTCGCTGGCCTCTGTAAAGGGTCTTCTCAGGCCTTCTATCGCCAGATCAATGGCGGCAAAAATATCGGGTTCTGCATCCGGGATCGGGTTAGATGTTGTTGATAAAAAAACTTTCTGCCCTGTATGGGCGATAACCATGGTGCGATTGTCATCCACCCTTTGGCTGATGGCTTCATGTCCACCTTTGTAGTGAACTTTCCCTTTGCCATTGTCATTAGCTTCGAAAGGCGGGGTATCCGTCTTATAACCCGCAAAAATATAACGGCCATTGCCATCGGTTTTATTGCCGAGGTTCAGCAATTGCTGTTTAAGCCCTTCCAGCTCCTGAGCATAAGAGGCCCGGTCGTGATCGCTCTGTTCATCTGCTGCGGCGACTAAGGTTGCAAAAACATTCCGTGTCACCGATCCAGCACTGGCGATAGTGTCCATTTGGGTTGACATCGTGTTCTTGGCAAAAATACGCGCCGTCACATATTGCTGGTTTTGCGACTCAGATTGGGCAACCATAATGTTCTGCGAAGCCGCCAACGGATCATCCGATGGGTTGATGACACGTTTCCCAGTGGATAACTGTTCACCATGCTGCATCCATTTAGCTTGGGCGCCAAAAATCCCATTCATTTTTTGGCTATATAAAAGATTGGTACTTACACGCACAATATCACCTCTTTTTTTCTTCAGCCACAACGCATTAACGGAGATCTAAAATGGCATTGAACAGTGTCGATGCCGTCTGGATAACACGGGCATTTGCCAAATAATATTGCTGCAAACGTTGCAGTTCGCCGTATTCTTCATCCATATTGACGCCAGAAACAGACTCGCGAGTTTTATGAAGTTCATCGACGATGACCTTCTGAGCCTCTACATTGTGTTTAGCGCTACTGGCTTTGCTGCCCACGGTACTGGCCAGCGAAGCATAGGCATCCGTAAAGGTATTTTTACCCTCAACCAGCTTTGCTTTTTGCAGGAGAGTGAATTTCTGCGCATTGGTGTTATTACTGGGGCCTGAACCTTTGGTACCAGACATTGCCAGTTGGGCGGAATCTGTAATCTTGACTTCCAGTGCGGCGATGACGCTACTGACCGTTTTCAGGGTGTAGCGATCATTTTCCTGTGGGTTGGTCGCCTTGATGTTAACTTTCAACCCATCAAATTCCAGCGCATCACCCTTTTTAACCGCAGAGATCATTTCCTTGTCAGCAACACGCTGGACTTTCCAATTTCCACCTTCGTATTCGATGGTGTAGTCACTGGCTTTGACTTTGGTGGTATCGGCATATTCCACAGTCACTTCAGCCGTACCTTTATTGTTGCTGTTGGCAATGGTGTCTGGCTTGGAAAAGCCGAAGAAATCAATCCCTGGTTCATCGTTCAGATCGAAACCCGCGCGCTGAACCTGATTGAATTGATCCGCCATCACTAATCCCAACTGGTTTAATTGATTGCGGGTTGGATCGATGACTTCATTACGCACACGCAATGTGCCGCCCAATTTCCCTTGCGAGATAAAACGCCCATCAATTTCTCTCGTACCCGTACCATTGTTATAACCCAGTGTGATACGGCTGCCGTCTGTACTGGATGGGATCGCTTCCAACCGATGGGATTTGCTGCCCGATACCAGTGACATGCCACCACCAAATGAGACGTTGTAGACGCCCCCATCCTGCTGGGTCATTTCTACTTCAATCAGTTGATTTAACTTACCCAGCACATCGTCACGCTTATCGAGTAAAGCAAGCGGTTCACCGGTTCCCGCGCCACGCATACGAGAAATTTCATCGTTCAGAAAGGCAATTTCTTCTGCATGTTTATTGATTTCTTTGACATGCTTCTCAATTTGGCTATTAATACCCCTGTCCAGATTACGGAGAACTTGATCAGCTTCTTTAAATCGGTTAACCAACCCTTCCGCTTTTCCCCGCACGGTGGTTCTTGCCGCACTGTCTTCGGCATTATTTTCAAGCGTGCTCAGGCTGCTGAAAAAGTCTGCCATAGCGCTGGAAAGGCTGGTTGCCTTATCCGCCAGCAGATTATCAACTTGAGAAATTTCATTATTGTATGTGACTAATTCCGCATATTTGGTTTGTGCCGCATGATGTTGCTGGGTGACAAACTCATTATATTGGCGATTAATGGAATTAACGTGCGCGCCATTGCCGATAAAGCCAACCGGAGACAGGCTGCCGTTATTCTGCGACATGACGGTTGTCTGTCGGTTATACCCTTCAGTTTTAGAGTTGGAAATATTATTACCCACGACACTCATTGCCACCTGTGCAGCATTAATACCGCTCATGGCAGTATTCATAAGACTATTGGACATATGGTGATCCTTTTACGTTTTCGTTATGCCTCCGTCTTGGGAGGTCATGTACTGCTACCGTTATCGGCAAAATCGCCAGATCCTTGAGCTTAAAACAAGTTATCGAAATCATCAGAATAGGCTTTTGCCATTTGATGGCCGGTATTCTTTAACTGCTGGATCAGTGAGACTAATTTTTTGGCATAGCCGGGATCAGTGGCATATCCCGCATCCTGCAAGGAATAAGCGCCCTGCTCTGCCGTCGTTGACCCAGCAACCTTGGCGTAACGGGGGTTTTCCGTCAGGAGCTTGACGTAATCGGTTATCGCTTCCACATAAGAACCATACACCCGGAAACTGTCCTGCATTTTCTTCGGTTCACCCTCAATGTATTCCGTGGTCATGATATGGGTGACCGGCCCTTTCCACTGTTTCCCCGCTTTGATACCAAACAGGTTATGGCTCGGTTGACCTTCCGCCGTCAGAATTTCCCGTTGTCCCCAACCGGATTCCAGCGCCGCCTGTGCAATGATCAATAAATGAGGAATACCGCTTTGCTGGCTTGCCAACTGTGCCGGCAGGGAAAGCATCGAAACAAAGCTGGCACTGTTCATCGGTAAGGGCTTCGGTTGAACGACCCGCCGGGAGAAGGACGAAGACGGATTTTCGGACATGTCGTTCTTAGACATCGCGTCAGGCATAACCCGACGCATAAACGGCTCCAGTGCCTGTTTCGGTAATGTTTGCAGGATTTCATTATCATCCAGCGGCATCGGCACGGCCTCGGCTAATTCACTCGGCACCTGATTAGCACTAGAGAACTGTTTGACGATCATGTCAGCAAAGCCCAGCCCTTTTTGCGAAAGGTCTTGGGCGATTTGTTGATCGTACATCGAAGTATAAAAGCGGGTCTGCTCACTGCTGAGCATGCCATCCTGCGGCAACGAGGAGCGCATGCTTTTCAGCATCATCTGGACGAAGACACCTTCCAGTTGTTGGGCTACTTGCCGTAGCCCTTGTTGTGGTTCCTGTGATAATTTGGCTTTCAGTGAATGCAGTGAATTAACATCATAAGCGGCATTGGACATCGTCAGAAAATCACTCATCAGATAATCTCCAGTTTCGCCCGCAGACAACCGGCGCTCTCCATCGCCTGCAAAATCGACATTAAATCTGTGGGAGTTGCACCCAACGCATTCAACGCACGCACCACTTGCGTCAGATTCGCGCTGGCATTGACTTGTTGCAATGCGCCGCCCTGCTCCTGAATGCCGACGCCGGTATTACGGGTGACGACCGTGCTGCCTCCCGCCAATGGCGTATCGGGCTGATTGACCACCACCTGACGTTCAACGGTCACCGACAAACTACCATGGGCAATCGCACAACTGTCCAACGTGACATTGCGGTTCATCACCACCGATCCGGTACGGGAATTGAAGATCACTTTGGCATCGCCGGCATCCACACGAATAGCCAAATTCTGCACTTGGGCCAGGAATTTCACCTGTTCGCTGTTCTCTGTCGGCAAACGAAGCTGAACCGTGCGGGAGTCCAGCGGAGTCGCCGTTCCCGTGCCTTTCAACCGGTTAACCGCATCACTGATTTGCTGGGCCAGCCCGAAATCATCATCATTCAGTTGCAGGTTTAACGTGCCTTTCTGGCCGAACCGGGTTGACAGTTCACGCTCAATCACCGCCCCATTGGAGATACGGCCGCCCGCAAGCTGATTGATTTTAATACTGTTACCACCGGCACTCGCCCCTGCGCCCCCCACGAGAATATTGCCCTGAGCCAGCGCATAAATTTGATTATCCACCCCTTTCAATGGGGTCATCAGCAGTGTCCCTCCTCGCAAACTCTTGGCATTACCCAACGAGGAAACAACAATGTCAATATTTTGCCCTGCACGCGCAAAAGGGGGCAGCTTGGCTGTGACCATCACGGCAGCGACGTTTTTAAGCTGCATATTCGTCCCAGAGGGGACGGTAATTCCCAACTGCGACAACATATTGCTCAGGCTTTGGGTGGTGAAAGGGGTTTGCATGGTTTGGTCACCCGTTCCATCCAGACCCACCACCAAACCGTAACCAATCAGCGCGTTATCCCTCACGCCTTCAATCGTCGTCAAATCACGAATACGTTCGGCAAAAACCGCCGTCGATGTGAACATACCAGACAGCACCAACAACAGCGTAAAAAGGCTGGCGACTAATTTTTTCATCCCGACCATCCTCTTTTAAAACGGTGAAATATTGATAAAGAAACGTTGCAACCAACCCATGTGCTGCGCTTCATTGATGTAGCCATCACCGACATATTCAATACGGGCATCAGCAACCTGATTGGAACTGACCGTATTGTTGCCCGTGATGGTGCGCGGGTTAACAACGCCGGAGAAACGGATAAACTCTGTCCCCTGATTAATGGCGATCTGTTTTTCCCCCACGACATGCAGGTTGCCATTGGCCAGCAGGTGATCGACGGTCACGGTAATCGTGCCCCTGAAAGTATTGTTGGCATTTGCCCCCCCTTTGCCGCCAAATTCGTTATTGCCTTCCATGCTTAAATCGGTTTTTCCTCCGCCCATCAATCCCTGTAAAAAACGCGGGGTCAAGGTCGCGGTGAAACCGGTTTTCCCGTTGCGGCTGGCGTTGGCTGAGGAGTTTTTGCTCGCGCTGACGTTCTCTTGCAAGATAATCGTCAGCGTATCACCGATATTGCGCGGACGGCGGTCTTCAAACAGGGGTTGATAACCGTAATAGACGGGTTGGACAGTCTGGAAAATAGAACCATTTGGCATTGGCGCAGGCGCTTCGGCGGGTTTTGCGGTTGTTTGCCCTTTCACCAGCGGTTTGTGCGGCATATAGGCACAACCCCCCAGTGCCAGTGCTGACAATGCCAGTACCGCCACAGATATATTGATACGCCACTTATTTCTCTGGTTTTTCCGTAAACCAGTGGAGCCATCAGCCTCATGGTTGTTAGCATGGCTTTCGGCAACGGGCATGGTATCCATCTTCTATGCTCTTAAATTTATCGTGAAAAATCGTGAAAATAGTGGAGGAAGTGATCCCCCCACGATTAATGTCATGGTCAGATAATGATTAGGTTATAACTGAGTCAGTTTTTGCAGCATCTGATCAGAGGTCGATACAGCTTTGCTGTTGATTTCATAGGCTCGCTGAACCTGAATCATATTCACCAACTCTTCTGCCACATTGACGTTAGAGGTTTCAACGTAACCTGAATAGAGCAATCCCGCGCCATTGATGCCCGGTGCGTTTTCCACCGGAACCCCGGAGCTGTTGGTTTCCAGATAGAGGTTTTCACCGACGCTTTCCAAACCGCTTTCGTTGATGAACGTGGTCAGTGTCAGTTGTCCAATTTGTTGAGGCGCTTGCCCCTGCACATTCGCGCTGACGATCCCATCACGGGCAATGCTGATGCTGAGGGCATTGTCTGGAATGATAATCGCAGGCACGACCTGAAAACCGCCGGCGGTCACCAACTGGCCATTTTGATCCTTCTGGAATGAACCATCACGGGTATAACCCGTCGTGCCGTCCGGCATCTGGATCTGGAAGAAGCCCTGCCCCTTGATTGCCACATCCATTTTCTTGGAGGTCTGCACCAAGTTACCCTGACTGTGCAGACGCTCGGTCGCCACGGGACGTACCCCTGTACCGAGCTGCAAGCCTGATGGCAGGCTGGTCTGCTCTGACGACATCGCGCCCGGCTGACGTTCCGTTTGATAGAGCAAATCTTCAAACACTGCGCGCTGGCGTTTAAAACCGTTGGTGTTGACGTTTGCCAAGTTGTTGGCAATGACATCCATATTGGTTTGCTGGGCATCCAACCCAGTCTTGGCAATCCATAAAGATCGGATCATGAAGTTATCTCCCTCGATTAGCCCATAGCGAGAATTTGGTTGGCCCGCTGGGCATTTTCATCGGAACTGTGTATGACTTTCATCTGCATCTCAAAGCGACGCGCGTTGGCGATCATGTTCACCATGCTTGCCACGGGATCCACATTACTGCCTTCCAGTACACCCGGCATGATTTTCACTTCGGTGCTGGCCGCCAGTTCATCGCCCTGCTGTTCCCGCGCCTGTGGCGTTAAATGGAACAAGCCATCATCACCCCGTACCACTTGGCTGGCTTCCGGTTTGACGATTTTCAACTTACCAATCTGACCCAACAAGGTGGGCGGATCGCTGGCAATCAGGGCAGAAATGGCACCATCGCCTGCAATGGTCAGTTCGGCCTGTGGCGGAATATCAATCGGCCCGTTCTCACCCATCAACATGCGCCCCTGCACCATCAGTTGCCCTTCGGGTGAAATCTGGATACTGCCGTTGCGGGTATAGGCTTCCGTCCCATCTTCAAGCTGGACAGCCAAGTAGCCGCCTTGCCCGACCGCCACATCCAACGGGCGGGCGGTATAATTCATTGGCCCCTGACGACTGTCCATGCCGGGGGTGGAAGCAACGGTGAGGGTACGTGTCGGCAGGGTTTCACCTTCAATCGGCACGGCACGCAGTGCGGCAAGTTGGGCTTTAAAGCCGGGTGTTGAGGCATTGGCCAGATTGTTGGTCGTGACCGCCTGATGCTCCAGCGTTTGGCGCGCGGCACCCATCGCGGTATAAATGACGTGATCCATGAAGCTATCCGCCTGAACCTATTAACGCATGCTGACCAGTGTTTGCAGAATTTGATCCTGCGTCTTAATGGTCTGCGCGTTGGATTGATAGTTACGCTGGGCGACGATCATATTGACCAGCTCTTGGCTCATGTCCACGTTAGACGCTTCCAGCGCACCGCTAATCAGCTTGCCGAAGTTGCCTGAACCGGCGATACCGACCACCGGACTGCCGGATGCCCCGGATTCTGCCCAAACGTTATCGCCCTGTGCAGACAAACCTTCCGGGTTGGCAAAGTTTGCCATCACGATCTGACCGAGAACTTGCTTCTGTTCGTTAGAGTAAATGCCGAAAATTTTACCGTCATTTTCGATACGGTAGTTGGTGAAATGACCTGCGGCATAACCATCTTGTGTTAGGCTGGCAATAGAATCCTGTGCAATGTTTTGCTGTTTGCTGCCATTAAAATCAAGAGTGATTGCTGCATCGCCCCCACCGATTGAACCGTTCAACGCTGCCATCTCGAAGGTGAACGCGTTATTCGTGACCGTATTAGGCAACATTTGGCCATTTCCATCAAATGCCACCTCCCCCAATGTGTGGGCTTCAGAACCGGTAGAAAGATCCTTGGCTTGAATTTCCCATTTATTGTCTGCCCTTTTCACGAAGAACACATTGAGATCGTGTTGATTACCCAGACTGTCAAAAACTTGCAGGGATGTACTGTAGTTAAAGCTGTCTTTATTGTTTGGATTAAATGCGTTTTTTGTCTGGTCGACCGCTGAATTCATTGAATTCAGGTTAGCCTTCAACTTAACTTCTTTCGTGGCTTTCGCCCCCAACATATCGGTTGGAATCGAAACCGGCCCCACCGTGCCGCCTTGCTGAACTTCGCCGTTTACCGCCGGATAACCTGTCAGCTTCATGCCCTGCATATTGATCAGGTTACGGTCTGCATCCATTTTGAACTGACCGTTACGGGAATAGAAAATATTGCCGTTGGTATCCTGCATGCGGAAAAAACCGCCTTGTGTGATAGCCATATCCAACTGGCGGTTAGTCGTGGTGGTTGAACCGTCTTTAAAGTTCTGCACCAGACCCGAAACCTTAACCCCCAAACCCACGTCTGAACCGCTGAAAACATCCGCAAAGGTCGCGGAACTGGATTTAAAACCAAATGTTGCTGAGTTTGAAATGTTATTACCGATAACGTCCAGATTACCCGCAGCGGCATTCAAGCCACTGACCGCTTGTGAAAAAGACATATGTCCTCCGTTTAATTAAAGAAACTGACGTACTTCGTCCATGTTTGCCGTACCCACCAGCCCTAAATCCAATTTAGTGCCCTTTTCCTGCCGCACAATGCCGTTAACCTCGGCATATCTCAGAGGATGTATCAGCAAGGTTTGCTCTTGTTGGCTTGCGGAAACAGTGAAGTGATAAGCGCCCTTTTCCTCTACATGATTACCGTCTGCATCTTTGCCATCCCAGACGAAGCTGTGTACACCCGCCTGCAAAAATTCGCCTGAATGGAGATCTGACTTATTGAATTCCATCTCCCGAACCACGGTGCCATTTTTATTTTTGATGGTGATGTTGACACTATCGGCAGGTCGATCCAGTTCATAGCCGAATGGGGTTGTGCTGATGTCGCCTTGTTCGTTGGCACTCACCAAAATCTCACTGCCATAATCATGGCCGGAAACCATGATCCCCCGGCCAATCAGTGCGACCTTTTGCATCGTCTGATTGTTGTCCATTTGCCCGACAATGGAACCCAACGTTTTATTGAGCTTCTCAATACCCTCAACCGTACTGATCTGCGCAATCTGTGAAGTCAATTCACTGTTTTGCATTGGATTGGTGGGATCTTGGTTTTTAAGTTGTGCAACCAAGATATTCAAGAAGCCATCTTTAATATCACCACTACTTTGCGGTGTTCCGTTGGTCAACCTAGCCAGTTCACTGGCGGCTGAATTATCCAATGGCTCATTAATTAAGGTGGTAATTCCCATAACGAAATTCCTGTTACTGACCCAGCGTCAGGGTTTTCAACATGATGGACTTAGTGGTGTTAAGCACTTCCACGTTCGCCTGATAGCTGCGGGAAGCGGAGATGGTATTGACCATTTCCCCGACCACATCCACATTTGGCATCCGTACATAACCTTTTTCATCGGCCAGCGGGTGACCGGGTTGATACTCAAGGCGGAAAGGTGAAGGGTCGTCCACCACTTCGCTCACGCGGACCCCGCCGATTTCCTGCCCGGCGGGGGCAGCGACGCGGAAAACCACTTGCTTGGCACGATAAGGCTCGCCATCCGGCCCCGCCACGCTATCGGCATTTGCCATATTGCTGGCACTGACGTTCAGTCGCTGAGACTGGGCGGAGAGCGCGGAGCCGGCAATATCAAAAATACTCAGTAGAGACATGCCCATTATCCTTGTGACTGTAGAACTGACATCATGCTTTTGATCTGCGCATTCGTCATCGTCAGTTCGGCCTGATATTTCAGGCTGTTATCGGCAAAATTGCTGCGTTCCATATCCATGTCAACCGTATTGCCATCCATGGACGTCTGGTATGGCACCCGATACAGCAGATCCATTTCCAGACGTTTTTGGGGCTGAACGGGAATATGTCGATCGGAAGTCAAAGCCAGCCCAATGCCATTCCCGGTGACACGACCATGTGCCATAACTTTTTTCAGTTGAGCAGCAAAATCGATATCACGCGCCTGAAAGCCTGGGGTATCCGCATTGGCAATGTTGGCAGACAGTATTTCCTGCCGCTGGTGACGGAGTACCAGCGCTTCTTGTCGAAATTGAAAGGCAGCATCTAATTTATCGAGCATATTCCTCCCCTCGGTTTTGTTGGTGAAATCTGATGGTGTTAAGCTTCAAGCAACTAACAGAATAAACGCAGAAGAAAAAGGTAATTCGAAGAATAGAAACAAATTGGATTGCTATTTATCCCATTAACGGATCATCAATCGCGTTACACTATTTATCTCCAACAGCTAATCTCCGACAGTTGTAATCGCCAACAGATGCTGAATATTTTTTGCAATCATGGTTCGCTAACAGGATTGGGTGGTGAAATGCCTGCATTAAAATTTATCGGGTTGTTTGCCTTTTTCCTTAATCTGTTTTTTGTTTTTGGCAGTGCTTCAGCTTGGGGCAGCAACTTACCACCATTAATCAATGACTATTTCAGGCAGATCCATCACACACCGAGTCACCAAGTCTCCGTGGAAATCAAAACGCCTGAACAACAATGGCCGACTTGTGAACTGCCTGAAATACACCCGTTAATCAGCAATAAAAATTGGGGTAACCTTTCCATTCCTGTGACTTGTGGCCAACAACGCCGTTTTATTCAGGTCTACGTCAATGTTATCGGCCCTTATTGGGTTGCTAAGCGGGCAATTAACCGCAATGTCCCCCTGACAGAAAAAGATCTTCAAATAAAAACGGGGTCCTTGGATAAGTTGCCAAACGACATAATCCGTAACAGAAAGGCCATACAAAATGGTATTGCGATCCGCAACATACCTGCCGGACAATTTATGACACGCAATATGATCCGCCGTCCGTGGGCCATTAAAGCCGGACAAAATGTGGTTGTTATCGTCGATGGGCACCATTTTCAGGTACGTTACGAAGGAAAAGCGATTAACAACGCCGCCAGTTTTGATAATATTCGTGTCCGCCTGAATTCCGGGCAGATTATTACGGGTGAAGCCCAGGAAAATGGCAGTGTAAAAATGATGTTATAAATGGCTAAAGTTTTATTTCTTCACGCCGATATAACCAACAGACTATGATTTACAGGCATGCCAGCGGTATATCGCCTGCTACCTAAGACAAATAGATAATGCCTGATTAAGGATTACGATTATGAGTATTGAACGCACTCAACCTCTACTGGCCATGGCTGCTTTGCAACAACGCAATGCTAATGAAGGTGCTCAGGGCACTCGCAGAACAGTGGCTGTCGCAGAAAAAAGCGCCGATACACAAGTTAAATTGAGCGAGGCGCAGAAAAAACTCGTCCAGCCAAGTAGCCAAGATATTAATATCCAGAAAGTACAACAATTGAAAGAAGCCATTGCAAAGGGAACCCTAACGATGGACAGCGGTAAAATTGCTGATGCCCTATTCAGGGAGGCCCTTGAAAACATGGAATATGATAAATAAACTATCAAAATAACAAAGAGCCATAAATGAAAGAACTTCAACTCTTGCTTGAACAGCAAAACGCGCACTTAAATTCACTTTCGCAAACTATGGCAGAAGAACAGCGCATATTGAGCGAAGGCTCTATTGAAGCCAATCATTTACATCGCGTGACGGAACAAAAGACATTTTTACTTTCAGCACTCAACCACGCTGAACGGAAACGCCAACAATTAAATGAAACGCTGAAAATAAGCGCGCCTTATGCTGGCTATGACATATTAGCCGTACTATGGAGTCGAATTAATCAATCTGCTGAACGTATCCGTGATTTAAATTCGCATAATGGATTCCTGTTGGATCAGCATATTGAATTGAACAGTAAAGCCATCGCTTTTCTAAAAAGTCACCACAGCCCTTCTTTTTATGGTGCGGACGGGCAAGCCCGTCATAATTCAACGCTATCAGGCCACAAGATCAGCGTTTGATGATTCGTTTGCTGCCCAAGCAGTAAGCTTTACAGACCTCTTGGTTTATTGGCGATGATAAGGGGTCTGTTTCTGTGTATTTGTCATTTCCTTTTTTATGAAAAGAGAATGATTCTCATTATAATGTTTTTCAAATCGTGATATCCCAAATTGAAATACCCCGCCACCAATATTCAAATCAAATTTAGGACAGCAATAAAAATGACTAAATATTTATCAAGTCATTCTCCTTTAATTGATGAATAAAATAAGCCTCAAATATTTTGCAAGATAATCCCTGATATTAACCTATATTATTCATAACTCATGGTGAATGTCGCTGTCGCATTGACGATCCCTTCCTTAACAGGACCATATCGATAATAACGTGCTTTTAAAGGAATATTGACCGGCCCTTCTGCTACCGTTTTGCTATATTCAATTTTTTGACCAAGAGGAATTGGGGTTGCTTTCCTGCCATCCAAAATTTGAATACCAACACCACTGGCCGCATTGGGATTCGGATTCAGTTTGATAATTCCCCTTTGGGGATCATGAGCGCCTTGAGAACCCGCCTGCAAACGCATGTTGACTTTAATACGTTCGTTACAATTTAAAGGGATATCAAATGCCTTTTCCGCCGCAGTAGAATCCACTTTAGGTAACTGCATACTGGTTATCGATTCTAATGCGACCGGAATTGGATTGTTATCAAAGGTACAAGATCGTGATTCAACCACGATATTGCCGGTACTGAACTGCCCGACTTCGATAAATTTGCCCAAACCCGTTCCACCCTGATTGCGTAAATTTACCGTCGCGGTTGCCACAAGCTGGGGAGGATACTGCCCCGGTTTAACTTGGCCGACACGGTAAAATATCAGGGCAATGCCAACACTCATTCTTCCGCCATGATCCCGCAATACAATCGTTTTAAGTACCCTACTATTATTCTCTCCCCGTACATATTTTCTATCGTGAGGATCTCCGGTCAACCCTCTGATTGCATAGCCAACGCCACTATTGCCCAAAAGGAAAATTTTCCTGCCATTGATCGTTGTTGACGGCACACCATATGCTTTGATCCCCAGGACCGCTTCCGTTTTGTCCAGCGATTTCCCTTGACAAGTAATGACCGGCCCTGCATCCAGCCTCAATCGATTATCCGATTTTTCCAGTTCTTGACCGACAGGCACATCGACCGGAAGTGATATCTTATAGGCTTTCAATGTTTGCAGGGGGGCGCTACAAGAGACATCAGCATACGCATGTCCCAGGCAGGGGGAAAAAAATAAGGGTACAAACAGTAACCATGATGGAATAGAGATATTCATGAGTAATCCGTTATATATTCGTCGCACTTTAAGGTACATGGATGATTTGCCTTTATGGATGACAATCGGTCTTTATTGAAATCACCATCGCGTTACTTTTGGGCAAAAGGAAACGCGTTTTACATTGTTCAGACTGACTACGCCCCCATTGAACAGATAACCAGCCCTGTTCTGGAACACCGCCGAAATACACTTCACCGCCATTGCCCACAATGCCCTGATTTGCGGTCGTAAAGGAATGAGGGGGATTTTCCTCATGTATATTTTCTTCATTTAACGTCGCTATTGCGCCAAAAGGAATGGGTTTGCCCTGATGAGTCAGGGTAAACAGTACCCTGCGGCCGATCCGTGTGTGAAAGTCAGCCACGACCATCGCTCCCTGTGTTGGAATAACCGTCTGGATATTGGCGCCAATCTCCACCCCCTCCGCAAAAGAATCCGGTGACAAAGCGATACGATTACGGTGATAAGGGCTGACATAAGGTAAGACGGCATGACCTTGCCCATCCGTTTCAACACTGTTATAACCCGTCACTTTAACGCCGGTAGCGCCAGATGTTCTGACGAGGACAATGGTTTCGCCCAGCGGTTGTGACCAAGTCAAACCATAACGATGGGCAACTACGCCCCCTTTGAAACCATAACTCATCTGCTGAGTGTCATCACTGTGGTGATATCCGCCAGACAACACCCCATAACGGCCTTTATAGTTAAGATGAATATTACTGCTGGTCCCCTGATCGTTATGACTGTGGCTCTGTTGCAGGGAGTAATTCAGTTTGCCTAAAGCCGTCCCACTCAGCCCGACGGATTGGTTAATATCACCACGACGATTATGATTGATGCTATAAGTTGCCCAGCTCCCCGGCAGCCAACGGTCGAGCGGAACCTGTATATTGAAGGCCAGTTGGTTATCGGCCATTGAGTTATCTGAACTCATGTTTTGGGTGTAATTTTGGGTATAGTTCAGCGTGTAATGGATATCGGAATAATTCACGCTATACCCGACATTCAAACTGCGGGTAGTGCCTTTGCTTCCCCAATCATTCTGTAAATAGCCGGAAAAATAGAGGCTGCCATAATCCGATAATCCTTGGCTCAATGTGAACTGAAATTTATGTTTATTCTGATATGACGGCTCATCATTCACTGCTCTGGCATTGACGTTCTGAAAATCGTAAAAATGCGGTGAAGGATAATAATAACCGGTCAGAGACAAATTCGTCCCCGTCTGTTCAAAGTCCTTGGCATACTGCGCCCGATAGACCCAGCCCCGTTGTTGGCCTTGATTGGCAATATCCGCCTGTGACTGTGTGATATCAAACGCCAGCGCACCCCAGTGACCAAGGCTGTATCCTACGCCAACGGCATACGCCTGATAATTTGCAGACAACAACATACCGCCATACAGCGTTGCGGCATAGGGCAAGCCGTAATAAACCTCATTCTGCATAAAGATGGGCTGTCCGGCATCTGCGCGCGAGTTGCGGTATTCTCCCGCAGTAAAGCGGTATTTGAAGTTCCCCTCCCTCAACATCACCGGAATGGATGAAAATGGCTGAACAAAATGACGTTCACGGCCATCGGCCTCGCGAATGACGACATCCAGATTTCCGCCGGAAGAGGTAGGATAAAGGTCATCAATGACAAAAGCCCCAGGCGGAACATGCGCCTGATAAATGAGGTAACCGTTTTGGCGAATCGTCACCTGTGCGTTACTTTCGGCGATCCCCCGCACCACCGGGGCAAATCCCCGCTGACTATCCGGCAGCATGTTATCATCCGATATCAGGGTGACACCGCGAAAAGCAAATCCGCTAAACAGATCGCCTTGTGTATTCGTCTCACCAATCACCAGTTGGCTCTTTAAGGCATGGATATCACGCTGCAAAGAGGTACTCAGATTTTCCCAACGGGATTTATCGCCGCGATCCCGGCCAAAATTGCGATAATAGGTGGAATAATTCCGTAAGCGCCAGCTTCCCCAATTCAATCCACTACGCAGATTCAGATAGACATTATTCGTCCCAGAATCACTTTTATTCCGAGTATCAACCCCATTAAGGTCATAACTCGCCCATAATGCGGTTCCCCCCTGCTGCCAAAGTGACGAATCAATCGCATCACGGGCTGCCGTTGTCATCGCCGCCTGCGGGATCGTGATCAGTAGCGTTTGCTGACTCAGTTGTAATGATGCACTGGCATAAGGGATCACATCAGATAAATCCGCGAGCTGTTGTTGTGGATTCAAGTCAGGAAAGGCAGATACATTGACTCCCCAATCAATTAATTGCTGAACGGATAAAATGGGTTTAAGTTTTTTTTCAGCGCCGATCACAAACCGGATATCTTGTGTATCCTTGTCCTGACCATTGACACGGATAGTCACCCGATATATTCCTGGCGCACTGCCCCCTTTTTCTGAAAAATAACTTAAATCAGGCGGCGGCGCGGACGGATCATGGATTTCCAGTGCATTTAAGTCAAAGAGTTCACCGGCATGGCCAACGGTCGCGATCACCAACGACACCACCATCATTACCGACAATGCTAACCGCTTACAGGCTGCAAAAAGAATAAAAATCACGACACCCAACACCTTCTGGCTGATAAGTTATTATCTGGGTAATAACGTTTGGTATTGAGGCTCAGTGATACCGCCATAATCATTGATGGCTCGCCAAGTAATGGTATGACCAGAATCTACAGGTAACGGCCATTGCCGGCGGCTGAATGGTGCCACCATGCCCGCTTCCGGGATGACATTATTCCCGTGTTTGATGTCATAAAAAGAGACATAAAAAGGCGTTGGATTTTGCACGACCAATTGCCCGGCTTGCCGGGAAAAAATAAGTTGCTGATAGGCCGTTGCTGCGAGTTGTGCTGTCAATCCTTCCGGACGATAAAAGAGTTTTATCCGGTTTTTCAGCGATACCAACAAACGATTGGTTGCTTCTTTTTTCAGGGCAGGGATAGCCTTAACGTTAAGCCAAAAGACCGATTCCCGATCCCGTGGCAATGTGTCATCTGTCAGAATAATTCGCAGGCGGTTTTCTTGCTCCCGATCCAGGCGAAACAAAGGCGGTGTGACTAAAAATGGCGTTTTGTCACCCGAAGGTTCAGCCGTTGGCGTGTACATATCGGCCCAAGACTGAATAAGATAGACCTCTTCTTTACTGTCATTGATGACGGAAACGGCGACTTCACGTTGCGAGGCTTCATAGATCACACGGGTGCTACTGAGTGCTATTCCGGCATGGGCAGGGGTAGTCAGGAAAACAGGCAGAAAAAATAACCATCCAATCAAAAAGTATTTTGACATAGTGATAGCTAATCCTTACATAAATTCAAAATAAAGGATATTCCCACCCAACGAGGGTGGGAATATGGCAAGCGCGATAAAAAAGAAAATAAAAATGTAAGGCGTTAATTGTATTCTACGGTAAAGCCGGTATAAGCCTGCACTGGACCAGATGTAATATTTTCTGGCGTTTTTGTCGCCACATATTTAGCAGTAAATGTCAATGACTTAGTTGTATCTCCAGAAGTTAAGGTATCAACTTCTACAGGTGCATTTCCTATTTGAATTAGTGAGTTATCTTTTTTCTTGTAAATACCAATACCCACGCCCAATGAAGGTGCACTCGCTGCGATATTCTTCAGAACCTTTGCATTATCGTTATCTGATATACCCGTGAATTTGATCTTTACTGAAGAACTATTTTTTGATTGGACACTGCATTTACTCAACAAAATATCAAAATCAGTGTCACCTTTAGCATCACCTACGTTTTTAAAATCACCCACACCAACATCAGGCATATTGACATTACCATTACCACTCGCAACCGCAGTCGAACATGTTCCTTTCGTCACTTTACCGCTAAATTTAATATTACCAGTATTATTCATGGCAAATGCGGAAACAACCATAGCACCCCAGATTGCCACAATGGTCATTAATTTTATTAATAACTTCATTTTTTGATTCCATTTATATGATGCGTGTAAAATCCATCGAAATAAAAATACTTTTCGATAAAAAACCAGAAATACTAACAATAAATCCAATACATTCTATTTTTAATAGTTAATAACTATAATCCCCTGCCGTCAGGTATATTTATTTATATACACATTTCATCCAAATATCCGTTTAATAATTTTTTATTTTTCCTTCAACACTGATAGTCGTATAGGCATAAAAACTAACAACACCGCCTTTGATTAAAAAGCGGTCATTTCGTTATAAATATGTTATTTAGGTACTATGGAGAGAGAATATTCCGATCTGAAAAACATAAAAGCGGCCTCCATACCCCATATTATTATAGTAAATTTTACTTATATCAATAGATTATATGATCCAGAATCATAAAATCCATATTATCAAGGGCGCAAAGATACACTAACTCATTTTGTCATTAAAATTGTTATTAACTATTTATTAGAGCAAATTGATAGGTTAAAACTATCAAATGCCTTATTTCGATCGCCCTATACTGTCAATTACACAAGGTCTTGATTTTCAGCTCAAATAATAAGCGCATTGATGGATCTAAAATTCATTCAGAATCACTCAAAAATGAATTTTTACTTTTCCGTCACAATACTCTTCTAATTGTTTTAATATACTGATAATTATATTATTAATTATTGGCATAAATAGTTATCCATTTATTTAAGCCTTATTCCTATTAAATACTCCATAATGATTATTATTTATTGACAAACTGAATTTATAACCAAAATAAAAAATCGGCCATTCTATATTCACGCAAAGAATAGTTAACGTTTATCTCATTGATTTTATTTATGGGTGTAACCCAACCCGAGCGGTTCCTTGCCTCTTCGCAGCGCGAGGAGGCATAAGTCAGAATGCGCTTTAAATGCGTTCCAGAGGAAATGAAAAACGACCTGAAATGGTAAAAGATTGAAGATTGATTCGGTGTACTTAAATCAAAAATAAGGTGATCACCTGAATGATCACCTTATTTTCATTATCTTGTCATGACACTGTTTTTATCTTGAAACTGTTTTGTCTTGAAACTATTTTTATCTTGACACCGTGCTTGCCACGATCACCTCGCCCCACCAATGGTGGCTGTCATTCTGATTTGACGGTTATCGGTGATTTCAAGGTTGGACAGGACAACCAATCGCGGTAATACACGACGCAGGAAACGAGACAACAGTGGGCGAAGCGCATGGTTGACCAATAATACCGGCGGAGCGCCCAACATTTCCTGACGCTCCAGTGCCTCTGCCGCCTGACGCTCCAAACTTTCTGCCAGACCCGGTTCTAATCCGCCCCCATTTTGCAATGCCTGTAGCAGCAATCTTTCTAATCCGGTATCCAAACCAATGACTTTGATTTCATCCACAGCGGGGAACCATTGTTGGGCAATCGCCCTGCCAAGTGCAATTCGGATCATCGCCGTCAGTTCATAAGGGTCTTTCTGCACCGGCGCATGTTCTGCCAGTGTTTCAATGATGGTTCGCATATCGCGGATCGGCACTTGTTCCGCCAGCAAGTTTTGCAGAACTTTATGCAGCGTTGTCAGGCTGACAACATCAGGAATAAAATCTTCCGTCAGCTTCGGCATTTCCTGACTGACGCGCTCAAACAATTGCTGTGCTTCCTGTCTTCCGAACAGTTCACTGGAATGCTGGGACAGCAAGTGGTTTAAGTGAGTGGCAACAACGGTGCTGGCCGCCACGACGGTATAACCTTGCACTTGTGCCTGTTCCCTTAAGCTGTCATCAATCCAGACCGCAGCCAGGCCAAAGGCGGGATCGGTTGTCAAGTCACCTTGCAATTCACCGATGGCCCCCCCCGGATTAATCGCCAACCAACGCCCCGGATGGGCTTCACCACGACCAATTTCTACGCCTTTCATCATGATACGGTAGCTGGCGGGAGCTAATTCCAAATTGTCACGAATATGCACGACCGGAGGCAGATATCCCACTTCTTGCGCAAATTTTTTACGAATGCCGCTGATACGGCCGAGTAATTCACCGTCCTGACGGAAATCCACCATGGGGATCAAACGATAACCCACTTCCATGCCCAGTGGATCTTCCAACTGTACATCAGACCATGAGGCTTCTGCGGTTTGCTGCTGTTCTTCCACCGCTTTCATCTCTTCATGCTGTACCAACAGCGGATCTTTCTCCTTACGCAAGAGGAAATAGCCCGCACCCGCCAAGGCAGCCGTAAATAACAGGAAGACGAAATTAGGCATTCCCGGCACTAAACCAAGCATGCCAAGGACACCCGCGCTCAACATCATGACTTTGGGATTGTTGAAAAGCTGGTTAACCATTTGCTGGCCCACATCTTCATCCGTCGCTACTCGGGTGACGATAACCCCCGCCGCCGTGGAGATGATTAATGCCGGCAACTGGGCAACCAATCCGTCACCGATGGTCAGCAGGGTATAGGCTTCTGCGGCATCCCCCAAGGATAAACCGTGTTGGGCAACACCCACGATGAGTCCACCGACGACATTGATCACCAATATCATCAATCCGGCAATCGCATCACCGCGCACGAATTTACTTGCACCATCCATTGAACCGTAGAAATCCGCTTCCTGTGTCACCTCGGTACGACGTTTTTTGGCTTCATCTTCGCCGATCAATCCCGCATTCAAATCAGCGTCAATCGCCATCTGTTTACCGGGCATACCATCCAATACAAAGCGCGCACCGACTTCGGCAATACGTCCCGCACCTTTGGTAATGACCATAAAGTTAATCAGGATCAAGATCACGAACACCACGATACCGATCGCGAAATTACCGCCAACCAGAAAGTGACCAAAGGCTTCCACCACTTGACCTGCCGCTGCCGACCCCGTGTGTCCTTCCATCAGGATGATTCGGGTGGAAGCGACGTTAAGTGATAAACGCAGTAAGGTTGAGAACAACAAAATGGTCGGGAATGCGGCAAAATCCAGCGTCCGGCGGGTGAACATGGCCACCAGCAACACCATGATGGACAGCGCGATGTTGAAAGTGAACAGGAGATCGAGCAGAAATGGGGGTAACGGCAGTACCATCATCGACAAGATCATCAGGATCAGAACCGGCCCCGCCAGTATTTGCCACTGGGTGCCTTTCATATTTGCCGATAAGCGGTTCCCCGATAAACGATTTCCCAATAAATGAAACAATGAGGCCAGATTAGCCATGACGATTATTTTCTCCAGCAAAATCCAGTGCGGGCGGCACTGGCAGATTTTCAGGTTGTTTCGGTTTCAGGCCACCTTCCTGTTTCCAACGTTTCAATTGGTAAACCCAGGCAAGCACTTCTGCGACAGCAGCATAAAGCGCCGCAGGAATAAAGCCGCCGACCTCAGCATGGCGAAACAACGCCCTTGCCAAAGGCGGGGCTTCCAGTAATGGAATACGATTTTCCGCCCCCATCTCTTTGATGCGCAAGGCAATGAGTCCCGCGCCTTTCGCCAACACTTTGGGGGCACTCATTTTTTTGCTGTCATACTGCAAGGCAACGGCGTAATGCGTCGGGTTGGTGACGATCACATCCGCCTTTGGCACATCCGCCATCATGCGTTTACGCGCAGCCGCCCGCTGTTGTTGACGAATTCGTGCCTTTACATGCGGGTCCCCTTCTTGCTCCTTAAATTCATCCTTGATCTCCTGACGGGTCATTCTCAATTTTTTCAGGTGGCTACGGATTTGGTAGAGCACGTCAAACGCCACCATGGGGATCAACATAAATAAGACAATATAACTGGCAAAAATCAGCATCATCATGGAATCACCCAACGCTATCAGCGGGTGCTGGGCAGTCAGGTTGAGCATGGCAGGCCAATTATGCCAGATAAACAGGGTCGTACCGCCGCCCACCAGTAACGCCTTCAAAATCGCTTTGAACAGTTCCGCCAGCGCATTCATGGAGAAGATTTTCTTCAAACCAGAGACAGGATTCAGTTTAGCCAAGTCAAATTTGATCGATTTTGAGCTGAATATCAGCCCGCCCATCAACGCGGGCGCACTGAGGGCAATCAAGACCAATCCGATAAAAACCGGCAACAATGCCCAAACTGCCTGTTTCAGCAATCGGCCGGCTTGTTGCACCATCTGTTTGTCGTTACTGACCATGTTATGGTCGAAGTTGAATCCTTCAAACACCATCAGGGAAAGTTCATGCGTGATTGACTGCCCGCTCATCCAGAGCAGGCTGACCCCTCCCGCCAACATCAGGATTGAGGTGAGTTCCTTGGAACGCGCAATTTGCCCCTCTTTACGGGCTTTTTCCCGTTTATGGGGCGTAGGTTCTTCGGTTTTTTCGAGATCGCTATCTTCGGCCACAGCTTTCCTTGGTGAGCGTTCGTGATGACATGCAGAAAATTTGCCTTTAGGAAAAAGCAAATAAAATTGTGTTAAGCATGACAAAAGCCCAGAAATTTAATGGCGGGAACACTGCGAAATTTGCAGGGGTATTTGAGGCATTATAATGACGATCATGAATTGAGATGGCTGTTATCAGCCATCTCTGTGGGTGGGTTTAATCCGTTTTAACAGGCACCTTGATATCAATACTATCGGCATTAACATCACGGATATGATCTTTCGTTAGCCGATAAACAACCGGACTAAGGAACGCAATCGCTATCAGGTTGGGGATCGCCATCATGGCATTGAGGGTATCCGCCAGCAACCAGACAAAGGTCAATGACTGGGTGGCACCAATCGGCAATGCGATAATCCAAGCGATACGGAAAGGTACAATGGCTTTTGGCCCCAGCAAGTATTGAATACATTTCTCACCGTAAAAACTCCAGCCCAAAATGGTGGTGAAGGCGAAAACAGCCAAGGCAACGGCAACGATATAGTTGCCTCCCGGGATCACGGATGAAAAAGAAGCCGCAGTCAATGTTGCACCTGTCTGACCGGTCAGCCAGCCGCCTGTAATAACAATGGTCAAGCCCGTCACGGAGCAAACAACAAGCGTATCAATAAAGGTGCCCAGCATGGCAATTAAACCCTGACGAATGGGGTTTTGGGTTCTTGCCGCCGCGTGGGCGATAGGGGCGCTTCCCATTCCCGCTTCGTTCGAGAATACACCACGGGCAATACCAAAACGGATCGCCGCCCAAACTGCGGCACCGGCAAATCCCCCCTGTGCGGCAACGGGTGTGAACGCGGATTTGATGATTAAAACAAAGGCGTCGGGAATAGCGGTAATATTGAGTGCCAGAACGATAATGCCAGCCCCAAAGTAACCGATCGTCATAACCGGCACTAATTTACCGGCAACATCAGAAATACGCTTGATGCCGCCAATCAGTACGGCGCCAACCAAAATGACCAAGATCCCGGCGGTGATGGTTTTTTCGATCCCAAAGTTACTTTGCAATACGTCCGCGACAGAGTTGGCTTGCACGGTATTGCCAATACCAAAACCAGCGATACTACCGAAAAAGGCGAAAAGTGTTCCCAGCCAAATCCATTTTTTCCCCAAACCATTTTTGATGTAATACATCGGGCCGCCAATGTAATTACCGTTTTTATCGGTTTCACGGAAACGTACCGCCAGCACCGCTTCTGAATATTTCGTCGCCATACCCACCAGCGCGGTCATCCACATCCAGAACATGGCTCCCGGCCCGCCCATGACAATGGCGGTCGCCACACCGGCGATGTTTCCAGTCCCGATTGTCGCTGACAGTGCTGTCATTAGTGCGTTAAACGGTGAGATTTGGCCTTCCCCCCGTTGTTCATTTTTTTGGAAAAGTAATCTGAATCCCATGCCTAATTTACGGATCGGTAAAAAAGACAAACGGATCTGCATAAAGATACCGATACCCAAAAGCCCAATCAGCATGGGAACTCCCCATACGACCCCATTTAGTGCAGCTAACCATTGTGTAACCAGTTCCATAGACACCCTCAGCATTTAACGCAACAAATTGGCAACAAAATTATTTCAATTAAATAAAGAGCATTTTGGGAAAATAAGCGAGGATTAATTGAGTATCTTTAGCGAGAAAAAATTGATACTGTGAGTTGAGTCACTCGTTTGGGTTATTTTTTATCAATTTTATTGATAATAATTATTCTCACATCAATTTTCCTGATCTTCCCCCCATCAAAAACAAATTTTTATCTCGTCATTAAGCAAATTAAAGGTTTTTTATAGCAAATAAATCGGTATTATGCCTAATCTACCCTATAGGCTTCAGGTTGCCGCCCGCAAGACAAAAGCAGCTTGACGTATGACGAGTACAATATGACGAGTACAAATAGTGCCAAAAGTCACTAAAGGAGCCTCAGTGGCAAGAGTGGGTTACATCAGGGTGTCAACAAATGACCAAAATAGCGATTTACAAAGAAACGCGTTAGTCAATATTGACTGTGAACTGATTTTTGAAGATAAGATCAGCGGGAAAACCGCTAATCGTCCGGGGCTAAAACGCGCCTTAAAACACCTTAAGCCCGGCGATACCCTGGTGGTCTGGAAATTGGATCGGCTGGGACGCAGTGTGAAACATCTGGTCATGCTGATTTCGGCACTGCATGAACGTGGCATCCATTTTCAAAGCCTGACCGACAGTATTGATACCAGCACAGCAATGGGGCGGTTTTTCTTTCATGTGATGAGTGCATTGGCAGAAATGGAACGCGAACTGATTGTGGAAAGAACCAATGCAGGCCTGGCCGCCGCACGGGAACAGGGACGAATTGGCGGCCGGCCAGTCGTGTTTATTGAGGAAGCCCGGCAACAAGCCGCCAGATTACTGAATAAAGGACATAGCCGGAAACAGTTGTCGATTATTTACGACGTGTCGCTGTCAACGATTTATAAGTATTTACCTGTGGGGAAAGAGATTAGTTGATAAAATCTTTTATCAAATTAACCCATTCTGTTGGCTTTTCAAGGTGTACCGCATGGCCACTGTTAATCTCTCGGTATGTACTGTTCTTAATATTTTTATCAACTTCACGTACCAGATAAGGCGGGATTAATGTGTCACGGTTTAATCCGATAACCAGCGTCTCTTGCCCTATTTGGGTAAGGTCATTTTTGATGTCTAGGGTTAGCCCCAAAGCGATACGTTCTTCGATCCCTTTTTCTGCCGGCTGAGCGCAGATCCGCTGTAGGGTTTCCTGTCCCAGCGATGAGAGAAATTCCGCGCTTAAGGCATGGGACAGACCGAAAGCCATTGCTGATGCTTTATCATTCCGTTCCAAATGCAACCAAGTCTTGAAGATCAATTGATGGCGAGGATCACGATTTGTCGCCCACGGTGCGGTCAATATTAATTTATTGATAAGATTCGGGTAGTTGGCTGCTACCACCGCCGCAACCACGGCACCCAAGGAAACGCCCACTAAATCAACCGGCGTGTGACTGCTCTCTGCTATCACAGCAGCAACTTGCTCCGCCAGATGTTCAATCGTCACTGTTTCCGGTGGTAATTCAGAATTGCCACACCCGGCATAATCGGGAATGATAACCGCGCGATCACGACTAAATGCTGTTTTAATTTCTGCAAAGCTACTGTTACCGCTGCTATTTGTGCCATGCAGGAAAACGATGGGGTTTTTATGACACTGAACTTCTGGAAATTCTTTACGGTAAGAAACAAATGAATCTTTCAACTCAATGACGTTAACGATCGGCTTCACAATGCTTACCTCTATATGATCTGAATGAATGCGTTTTTATACACCAAATCAAATGGATAACTCTGTGATCTCACCTGCTTTCCGATATATTAATTCCGTAGCAGGCATTTGGGCCAGCTATCCGGCTTACCCAAATGCACTCAAAATATAAAAATACGGTTCGTTAAATTCTGTTCGTTAAATCTATTTGTTAAGGTAATACACTCGTTATCAAAAGCCTAAACTATCCAACAAATCATCAACCTGTTCTTGGTTGGCAATAATACCAGCCCCATTCTGGTTAACTTGAGGGCCGTTAAGAAGACTGTCGTTCTCTTTTTTTGCCTTAGCCATCTGGTCAGAAGGTATATTCTCCATCAATACCATGACCAACTGTTTTTCCAGTTCCTGAATGACTTCCATCATCCGTTTGATTACCTGCCCGGTGAGATCCTGAAAGTCTTGCGCCATCATAATCTCAAGCAATTGCGCATTGGTAAATGAGGTGTGATCAGGCACCAGATTCAGGTAGTTTCTCGTATCCGTGACCAGTGAGCGGGCATTCGTCAGATCCAAATTTTCCGGGTTTGCAAACCACTCATCCCAACGTTGGGTCAAGTCTTTTGCCGATGCTTCCAATTCGTTCTGGCGGGGCTGTGCAACTTCAACGCAGTTCAGCACCCTTTCAGCCGCCTGTGCCGTCATTTGGACAACGTAATTCAATCGCTCTCTTGCATCCGGGATCGCCTCAGCCGCTTGAGCAATGGTTTGATCCAATCCCAGTTCACGTAAACTATCGCGCAGCATTCTCGTTAACTGCCCAATACGACTGATTATCTCACTGGTCGAGATTGCCTCATCTCTTGGCATGACTGGATTTACACTCATTTTGTCTCCTTAGAGCCCCAATTTTTCAAATATTTTATTGAGTTTCTCTTCCAAAATGGCCGCAGTAAACGGTTTCACAACATAACCGCTGGCTCCGGCCTGTGCTGCTGCAATAATGTTCTCTTTTTTCGCCTCTGCCGTTACCATCAGGACAGGTAAGGCAGCCAGTTTTTCTTCACTGCGAATTGTTTTCAGCAATTCGAGGCCATCGATATTTGGCATGTTCCAGTCAGAAATAACGAAATCAAATTCGGCAGTGCGAAGCTTGGTCAACGCTTCTGCCCCATCCTGTGCTTCGTCTACGTTGTTAAAACCCAGCTCTTTCAGTAGATTACGTACAATTCGGCGCATCGTTGAAAAGTCATCGACGACCAGAAATTTCAGATCCTTACTTGCCATAAAAACTCCTTGGAATTTCACTTATCCCGCAGCGCAGCGCTGCAAAAGTTAACATCAAACACAATGATCAAATATCACGACCAAATACAACAACCAAATACAACAACTAAATACGAATCGATTGCCCCGCGCTAATTTTGGCCAGCATCGTTTTACTGATTTTTTGCAGATCCATGACTTCATCCACCGCACCCAACTGGATCGCAGCTCGTGGCATACCAAATACCACACAACTTTTTTCGCTCTGGGCCAACGTGTAAGCACCTGCCTGTTTCATTTCCAGCAAACCCGCAGCACCATCATTGCCCATGCCGGTTAGGATAACGCCTACCGCATTACGTCCGGCATATTTAGCAACGGAACGAAATAGCACATCAACCGAGGGACGATGGCGATTAACCGGCAGGGCATGGGTTATCATGATTTGATAATTGGCACCACTGCGGCAAAGCTCCATATGGCGATCGCCGGGTGCGATGTAGGCATGTCCCGGCAGGACACGCTCCCCATCTTCAGCTTCTTTTACTGTGATCTGACTGAGTTTATTGAGTCTTTCGGCAAAAGAACGGGTGAAACCCGGGGGCATATGTTGCGTGATCAATAAAGCCGGACTGGTGACCGGCAGGGGTTGCAGCAGGTTTTTGATTGCCTCTGTTCCCCCTGTCGAAGCGCCTACTGCGATGAGTTTTTCACTGGATAGTAATGGCTTGAAATGCAGGGGGGTTGTACTGACAGGTTCAGGTGCCTCCGTGCTGATTTTGGCCTGCGCAGCAGCACGGATTTTTTCGGCAATCAGTTCACTATAAGCCAACATACCTTCACGGATACCCAGTTGTGGTTTGGTCACAAAGTCCACCGCGCCCAGTTCCAGTGCTTTCAAGGTAATTTCCGAACCTTTTGCTGTCAGAGAAGAAACCATCACAACAGGCATGGGACGCAACCGCATTAATTTTTCCAAAAAATTAATGCCATCCATGCGCGGCATCTCCACATCCAATGTTAATACCTGCGGGTTGTGCTTTTTGATTAAATCGCGGGCAACAAAGGGATCTGGCGCACAATCCACGACTTCCATATCAGGGTGACTATTGATAATTTCCCGCATGATTTGACGCATCAACGCCGAATCATCCACACAAAGAACAGTTATTTTATTCATGACCCCTCCTTGCCCGGCTTAGACCGTAAACGGTCTGCCCTTGCAAGTAGAACTCTCGGCTGATTTGAGTGACGTTTTCGGAATGCCCTGCAAAGAGCAAACCATCCGGTTTTAAGAAACTGACAAAACGGCGCAAGATCCTTTCCTGTGTCTTTTTGTCAAAATAAATCATGACATTACGACAGAATATCGCATCAAATTTGCCCTCCAGTGCCCAATCCGAATCCAGTAAGTTCAAGTGCTGAAAACTCACCAGTTCAGCCAGTAAAGGGCGAACCCGAGCATATCCTTCAAAGATCCCCACCCCTTTGAAAAAATATTTTTTCTTTTGATTTTCATGAAAATACTGTAATTCTTCCAGCCGATAAACACCGAGCCTGGCTTTTTCCAGCACACTGGTATCAATATCGCTGCCAATGATTTTTATCCGATTTGACCGATGCCCCAGTACATCACACAAGGTCATGGCAATAGAATATGGCTCTTCTCCCGTTGAAGCGGCAGCGCTCCAGACGCGGTATGTCCCGCCATTTTTTCGGCTGGCATGTGCCGCCAGAATGGGAAAATGGTGGGCTTCCCTGAAAAATGCCGTGAGATTAGTGGTCAACGCATTAATAAAAAGTTCCCACTCTTTACTGTGACTGTCTTGTTCCAGAATTGACAGATATTGACCAAAATCGTTCAGCCCCAATACCCGAAGCCGTCTGACTAAACGGTTGTATACCATCTCACGCTTATTTTTTGCCAGTACTATGCCAGCCCGTTGATAGATAAACTGGCAGATGCGCTCAAATTGCGCATCTGACAAAGCATGCCGCTGAAGCATAAAGTTCAGCAGGGCGTTAGCATCAGTATCTGAAGCTATTGGATTGGATTTCATCTGACCTCAGCGTACTTGGCTCACAACATACTCATCAGTCATGTTTGATGCAGCAGGTGATTGATGATCGTACCCATCTTCCAAATTTTCAGGCAGTTCAAATTGAGCAACGGTTTTCACCAACATGTCCGCTTTGTCTTCAAGGGCAGAAGCCGCCGCCGCAGACTGTTCCACCAATGCCGCATTTTGCTGTGTGACTTGATCCATTTGGCTGACGGCTTGGGCAACCTGATGAATGCCACGGCTCTGCTCATCAGAAGCGGCAGCAATTTCAGCCATTAAATCAGTCACCTGATTGACCGATTTCACCAATTCATCCATTGTCTGCCCGGCATTGTTCACCAGTTCTGAACCTTGGTTAACCCGTTGGACAGATTCATCGATTAAGGTTTTAATTTCTTTCGCGGCTTCAGCACTGCGTTGTGCCAGATCACGGACTTCACCGGCGACCACAGAGAACCCGCGCCCCTGCTCACCGGCACGTGCCGCTTCAACGGCTGCGTTCAGTGCCAGAATATTGGTCTGGAAGGCGATACCATCAATAACACTGATAATGGCGCTGATTTTCTTCGAACTTTTGGCGATTTCGTCCATCGTTGCCACAACACTGGTGGTCAGTTCGCCGCCTTTTGAAGCCGTCTGGGAAGCGGATACCGCCAGTTCACTGGCTTGGCGCGCATTTTCGGCATTCTGTTTAACGGTAACGGTTAATTCTTCCATACTGGCAGCCGTTTCTTCCAGTGATGCCGCCTGTTGTTCGGTACGTGAAGATAAATCGGTGTTGCCTTGGGTAATTTCTTGAATACCAGAATACATCTGGTTGGTATTTCCACGCACCGCCGCAATGGATTTGATTAATGATGCCTGCATGTCGCGCAGCTTGCGGAAAATATCACCGATTTCATCATCGGTGGTAACAGCAACTTCTTTATCCAAGCGCCCTTCCGCGACATCCCGGAAGCAAGCCCCCATATTCGAAAACGGCCTGAGCAAGTTACGTCTCAGCCACCAATGGGCCGCGCCTGAAACAACAAATACCATTAAGACAGCGCCAAAAAACATGGCAATGGCGACTTTGTAGTAAAATTCCCCTTCCGAAACGGATGAACTAATGTTAGCGCCGAGGTACTGCATATAGTTGTTATAGGCGATTTCCATTTTACGCTGGTAACTTTCTGTCGGCTGATCAAGGAAAGCCTGAAAATTTCCTTCGTAGAGATACGTTTTTAGCTCTTTTAATGCGTTGATATGTTCCTGATAAGCGTGTTCAACCTCAGCAAATAACGCTATGCCATGATCCGTATTTTCCATCCGGGGTAATGCACTTAATTTGGCGAAGTTCCGTTCTGCTTCATTCAAGGCGCTTTTCAGTAACGCCTCCATTTCTTCTATCTCCGCTTGTGGCTGCCCGACTTTATGAGCAATTGCGATTTTGTTCAGCGTATTACGCGTTTGCAACAATGCCGACCAACTCAAGCCAAGGGTATCTCTCCGTTGAGTGCCCAGATCTATCCTTTCGATATATGACTGGTCTGTATGAATTATTCCCAGAGACAAACCACTCGAAATAATTTGCATAACACAAAACATCATCAGTAACAGATACAAACTGGTTGATATGCGAAGCTTGCCTAACATGTAATCACCCTCGTTTAACGGCTGCATGATGCAGCCGTGGTTATCGCTATTATTTTTTAGAATGTTTCCCAATTAGATGGGTCTTCCACGTTGCTGTCTTTTTTCAGCACGGGAGAATGTGTTCTATTAGCTGGAGGAGTCGACGATTTTATCGTCGATAAAACTTCATGTTTTCTTTTTTCAGGCTGCTTCCTTTCTGCCTGCTCCGGTAACTGGAACAACGCAACTGCTCTGGTCAATACCTTGGCCTGCTCTTCCAATGCCGCAGCCGCGGCAGCGGACTGCTCAACCAATGACGCATTTTGCTGGGTGACTCTATCCATTTCTGAAATCGCGACACCCACTTGCGTGATCCCTCTGCTTTGTTCATCAGAAGCCGATGCAATTTCCCCCATGATGTCAGTCACGCGGGTAACAGAATCGACAATTTTATTCATGGTTTCGCCGGCGCTTTCTACCTGTACGGAGCCAGTATCGGTGCGGTTTACCGAGTCTTCGATCAATCCCTTGATCTCTTTGGCTGCCTCTGCACTGCGTTGTGCCAGATTGCGCACTTCGCCGGCGACCACCGCAAAACCGCGGCCATGCTCACCCGCACGGGCAGCTTCCACGGCAGCATTCAGGGCAAGAATGTTGGTCTGGAAAGCAATAGCGTCAATCACGCCGGTGATATCAGAAATTTTGCGGGAACTGTCTGCAATGTCATGCATCGTCTGAACGACATTCGCCACGACTTTGCCTCCCTGACGGGCGATCTCAGAGGCGTTGTCAGCCAAATTGCTGGCTTGGCGGGCATTGTCAGCATTCTGTTTGACTGTTGCCGTCAACTGTTCCATGCTGGCAGCCGTTTCTTCCAACGAAGCCACTTGCTGTTCGGTACGGGAAGAAAGGTCGTTGTTACCCGCCGCAATTTCGCTGGTGCCGGTATAGATGGTTTCGGTGCTTTGATGGACACTCCTGACCGTATTGATCAACTCTTCCTGCATGTGTCTCAAGCCAACGGCCAACATGCCCATCTCATTATTGCCCGAGACGGTGATCGTATGGGTCAGGTCCCCTTTTGAGAAGGCCTTGATGTTATCCAACAATTTGTGCAACGGATCGATCAACGACTTACGCAAGCCTATCCAACTGATGATCATGGCCACTACCAGCAGGGCCATCACAAAGATCAATGCAGTAATGATATTGCTGTAAGCATTGTCAGCTTCCTGTGATACCTGATCATAAAACTTGGCGCTCTGGGAGAGATAGAGGTTAAATTCCGTATTAAACGCGTTCTGATAACCTGTCGTTTTATGGAGGAAAAATGCTTGAAAGTTATCTTGCGTCAGAAAGTTATCCAACTCTTTAAGCGCATTCAGAAAGTCATGATGAGTCTGTTTCAAACGTTGCAGATGTTCTGGATCATAAAAAGACATTTTTTCAGTCTGTTCATATTGCTCGAAGAACCGTTCAGCACGGGCAATATTCGCCCTGGCTTCTGCCAGCGCTTCATCAACTTTATAACTGCCTTCAACACCGCGATCTTTCATGACATGCATGATACCAACGCGGTTCAGGTTATTGCGGGCTTGCAGCAGGTTAACCCAGCTTTCATCCAGATGGATTTGCTGCTGTCGCATTTTATCTATTAAGTCAAAGGCCTCTATATCATTCTTCAACCCCTTGAAGAACAGTCCCCCGGAGATAAGTTGCAAAGCACCAAATAATATGATGACTGAGATTAATCCCGTCACTATTTTCATTCGGTTAAACATAACTTCCCTTTTTAATAAATTGCTATGCCAGTGTTATCGGCACGCTTAAAGGGAACTTTACGTGTAATTTCAAAAATTGATTTTTTACTGTTTTTTTTTGATCTAAAGCAAACGGGCTGCTGTTTTTTATTGCAACAGCCCAAAAACGCCGATTTTAAGACATTAACCCTTGGCGACGGAATCGACCAATGCCATTTCTTCACTGTTGAGCAGTTTCTCAATATCCACCAGAATCAGCATCCGATCATCAATAGAACCCAGCCCCGTAAGATATTCGGTGGATAAAGTGACCGCGAATTCTGGCGCTGGACAGATCTGATCTTCTTTCAGGGACAGCACATCCGAGACACCATCAACGACAATCCCAACCACACGGTTAAGCAGGTTCAGGACAATCACAACGGTGTTGTCGTTATACGTGACATTTTCCTGTGAAAATTTGATCCTCAGATCGATAATAGGGACAATCACGCCACGCAGGTTAGTGATCCCCTTGATAAAGGCAGGTGTGTTCGCAATACGGGTAACCTGATCATAGCCGCGAATTTCCTGTACTTTTAATATCTCAATTCCATACTCTTCGTTACCCAAGGTGAAAACCAGATATTCCCTTCCGGTCGTTTCCCCTGATAATTTATTTAATTCTTCTATGGCTGACATGACGTTACCTTTTTTAGTGTGAAATATTTTTACTCTTCACCTTTCAAGCGGCTTTTTCTGTAGTGGGTAGCTGTTATTGGTTATTTTCCAATTCCACTTTACGTTCAGCCAGTTGTTCATGGTTAAGTGTCTGCAAAGCAGGAATATCAACGATGAGTGCAACGCTACCATCCCCCATAATGGTGGCCGCCGAAATACCCGGTACTTTGCGGTAATTGCTCTCAATATTTTTAACAACAACCTGATGCTGCCCCACCAGTTTATCCACCAGCAAGGCATAACGACGTCCGGCACTCTGTACAATAACGGCGATGCCTTTCGTTGGATCAGTGATCCCATTGGGGATATCCAAGATGCGATACAGTTCAAGCAGGGGTAAATATTCTCCACGTACTTGCAACAGTTTTTCATCCCCCGCCAGCGGATAAATATCTTCTTCTTGTGGTTGCAATGAGCTGACTACGGCACTCAGTGGCAGGATGAAAACTTCCTCATTCACCCTGACTGACATGCCATCCAGTATTGCCAATGTTAATGGCAGCAAAATGCGAATAACGGTTCCCTTCCCTTCCTGGAAGTTAATTTGGATTTGCCCGCCCATATCCTGAATGTTGCGCTTGACTACATCCATGCCAACACCACGGCCAGAGACATCAGTAACCACTTCGGCGGTAGAGAAGCCGGGAGCAAAAATCAGCATAGCCACTTCTTCGTTGCTCATATTTTCGCTGACACCCAAACCCTGAGATTGTGCTTTTGCCAAGATCTTCTCACGGTTTAAGCCAGCCCCATCATCAATGACTTCTATGCAGATATTGCCCCCCTGATGTTCGGCCGCCAGCGTCAGATTACCGGTTTCGGGTTTACCGGCCGCAAGACGCTTTTCCGGGCTTTCGATACCGTGGTCGAGACTGTTACGTACCAGATGGGTCAGCGGATCGATAATTCGTTCAATCAAACTCTTATCCAGCTCTGTCGAACTACCAATCAGGGTTAATTCCACTTTCTTATTGAGCTTGCCGGCCAGATCCCGTACCAAACGTGGATAACGACTGAAAACGTATTCCATCGGCATCATGCGAATTGACATGACGGACTCTTGCAAATCACGGGAATTGCGCTGCAATTGCGCCATACAACTCAACAATTCACTGTGTTTTGTCGGTTCCAGTCCATTACAGTGCTGGGCCAGCATAGATTGGGTAATAACCAATTCGCCCACTAAATTGATAAGCTGATCTACCTTTTCAACGGCAACACGGATACTGGATGATTCCGCACGTTGGCGCGGAGATCCCGCGGCTGGACGTGGTGCCGGACGCCCCACTTCACGGACATCGGCTTTTTTCGGGACATCAGGCGGCGGTGGATTATTTGTCGTTAGCGGATTTGCTGCGCTGATAACCTCTGCCGCCGTCTCTTTGGCGGTATCGCTGTCTGCCGTACCATTTTCTGCCACAGGTTTTATCGTATCGCTTGTTGTTACGGCATCTTGTTCCGTTTCAGTCTCCGCATCTGCCGACTGAGATTCATGGGGGGGTAAAAAAGTGATTTGCTCCGGTTCAATCACAAAACACAATACCGCCGTAATATCGTCTTCTGTCGCCGAGGTGATCAAGGAGGCTTCAAGGCTGTTTGTTGTCTGCTCTACATCATAAATCTCGCCAAGATGCCCCAATTCGTCCTTCATTAAACTCACTTCGCGCTCTTTCAATCCAGATAAATGGACACGGATCTGTCCATGATTGGATTTATTTGCCAGAGCCGGTTTCTCTTCTGGCTGATGTGCTTCACTGTGAGCGGATGCTACCGCCTGCTTTTCCTCAATTTCCTTTGCAACGTCTTCCGTGCCAAGTTCGGCCTGAATAGCCGGTGTTGCTGCAAAAAATGCTTCTTGCTGCTGTTCTTGCTGTAGCTCTAATGCAAGCTGACGCAGTGTCTCGCAGATATAATTGAATGTATCTTCATCCGGCTCCTGAGAACTTTTATAGGCATCCAATTGTTGCTGCATAATATCTTTCGCTTCTAAAAACAGGTTGATAATGTCAATGGTCAGGCGTATTTCGTCACGTCTGGCACTATCGAGCAGATTCTCTAAAACATGCGTGGTCTGTTGCAGCTTGGTAAAACCAAAAGTCGCAGCGCCCCCTTTAATCGAGTGGGCGCTGCGAAATATTGCGTTTAGCTGTTCATGATCAGGCTCATCGGCATTGAGCAGCAATAGATGCTGCTCCATGTCCGCCAATAGTTCATCTGCTTCATCAAAGAAAGTCTGATAAAACGCGGTAATATCCATCGTTACTTACTCTGTCATCTTATTATCACTTGACGGTTCAACTAATAGCTGTTCCGACTGTATGATTTCATGTTTTATGATCACATGGGATTGTTGGGTAGATTGCTGGGTGGATTGCTGAACAGTCGTTTTCTCATTCGAATCCATTCTGATGACTTCTTGCATATCCATACTATTGTTAGCGGTCATGGCGTTGCCGCCACTGTTTTCCTGTTCAATCCTTTTTTCGGCATCTTTATTCAATACAATGATGCTGATACGACGGTTAACCGGCGCATTAGGATCGATACCTTTCTGCATACTCACCGTGGCAGCCATACCCACAACCCGCAGGACTTTGATTTCATCCAGACCCCCTAGCAGCAATTCACGCCTTGACGCATTGGCACGATCTGAAGAAAGCTCCCAGTTACTGTAACCTCGCTGACCGTTGGCGTATTGCAGATTATCGGTATGACCAGAAAGGCTAATTTTATTGGGGATATCGTTTAAAATCGGCGCAATTGCCCGCAGAATATCGCTCATGTGGTTTTCGACCTTTGAACTGCCAATCATGAACATCGGGCGATTTTCCCGATCAATAATCTGAATACGCAAACCTTCATCCATCATGTCAATCAATAGATGAGGACGCAGCTCTTTAAGGCGGGGATCGGTGATAATCAATTGGTCAAGTTGCTGGCGCAACCGATTCAGGCGACGGGTTTCTTCTTGAGTTTCAATCACATTAGATTGACGGAAAACTTCCCCATCCTGTTGGAGAACATCCTCCCCTCCCCCAGGGATCGGATTGGTACTATCGCTGCTTTTCTGTCCCTTATTGATCGCCACCTCTAAAGGGGTACGAAAATATTCGGCGATACTGGTTAATTCCTGCGGACTGGCTATCGATATCAGCCACATCACCAGAAAGAATGCCATCATGGCAGTCATAAAATCCGCGTAAGCAATCTTCCATGATCCGCCAGAGTGGTGCGAATCATGTTTTTTCCGCTTTTTTATTCTGATGACAGAAACATTATTCGCTCTCATAATTATTCTTCAGCTTCTTCTTGTACAGGAGATTTAACCCGACGAACATGTTCTTCCAGTTCTGTAAATGAAGGGCGATCGGTGAGGAATAATGTTTTACGACCGAATTCAACGGCAATTTGTGGTGCATAACCATGCAAACTGGAAAGCAATGTCACCTTGATACATTGCATCATTTTAACCTGCTCGCTGCTGCGTTGGCGAAGGAGTGTGGCCAGTGGAGAAATAAAACCATAAGACAATAAGATCCCGAGGAATGTCCCGACCATCGCATGGGCAATCAACGCGCCCAATTCGCCTGCCGGACGATCCGCAGATGCCAGTGCATGAACGACGCCCATGACCGCCGCAACAATCCCGAATGCCGGCAGCGAATCCCCTACCATCGCTAAACTCGTTGCCGGCACTTCATTTTCTTGTTCGTAAGTCTCAATTTCTTCATCCATCAAGGCTTCAACTTCATGAGGATTCATGTTACCGCCGATGATCAGACGCATATAATCCGTGATGAAATCCATCAAATGCTGATCTTTCAACAGGCGAGGATATTGGGTGAAAATATCGCTTTGGTGTGGATTTTCAATATCCCGCTCCAGAGCCAATAGCCCACTTTGGCGAGATTTGGACAGCAAACGGAACTGCAACGCCATCAGATCCATATACATTGCCTTATTGTATTTTGATCTGCGCACTATTTTGGGTAAAGCACGCAACGTTGCCTTTATCGCCTTGCCATTATTGCCCACAATGAAAGCACCCACGCCGGCACCTGCAATAATCAAAAATTCCGCTGGCTGATAAAGTGCGCCCAAGTGACCACCGACAAGTAAGTAGCCACCAATTACCGCACCAAAAACCACGATATATCCTAAAAGTACTAACACGCGATATCCTTTAGCTAAGTTGGTGAGCAGATGGGATTTGAACAGGGCGAATTGATAAATGAAGAAGGGTGTGATGGCAGGTTACAGAGTTTTTATCAAACCTGTAACCTGAATTTTACTTTCCCATTTAAATTCACATAGCTTGCTGAGCAAATCCATCCAGCAGTTGTGAATTAGTATCGGCAGGTTGAGGGGAAAGTTTACGTTTTTTTACTGCCCTTGAAGGGGGCTGGCAAAGGCTACAAACAAAGCTATTTACTGGCTGGTGAGCATGGGTGATAAAAGTTCCACCACAGCAACGACATTCGGTTGGCTGTAGCATCCCACTGTCAACAAAACGAACCAATGTCCAAGCTCTGGTTAATGCTAAAACCGGCCCTTCTTCACGATTCGGAGGACATTGCTCAAGATATAGGCGATAAGCTTTGACTACCGCCACTACGCCGTCACAATGTCCACTTTTCAACAGAAAACGGTAAGCATTGTAGAACATTGACGAATGAATATTCTGTTCCCAAGTCATAAACCAATCCGTCGAAAAGGGGAGCATCCCTTTAGGCGGAGGGCTTCCCCGCAGCTCTTTATACAACCGGATCAATCGGCCTCTGCTTAGTTGTGTTTCACTTTCAAGCATCTGCAATCGTGCGCCTAAAGTGATGAGTTCCATTGCCAACTGAATATCTTTCGCTTCCTGAACAATACTTTTTTCAACCATCTTTACGCTCTTTTCTTGATTGAAGTGTCATCCTGAGTGGATAACTGCCGAAAAAGATGAGTAGACAGTAAGATACCTGTATGGATTTGTTGCAGATCGTCCACCCGCGATTCCTTAGTTAACTGCTGTACGGTTTCGTGGTCTTCAAACCGAAAATGGCAAATCAGTTGGTTTGTTTCAGCTAATTTTACTAACTGAGGCAATGTCAGCTTGGCCAACGTATCAGCCATCGATTCACAAATACCTAAACGGAACATCGCAGATGCTTTCTCATGGTTAATTAGCCGTTGTGCTAAAAGCAAATACGATAAATTTATGTCATAAATATGTTTGAGCAATTCAGCCGTACTCATTTCTATATATCCCGTCCGATTACATGAAAAAATCAAATTAAGTGATCAAAGAATCACTCACGACAAAATTACCAGTAGCATGAGATTCAATAATCTCCGACATAACTGAAATATACATCTTTAGCCAGAGCAGTAACTGTCCTTTGTATTACTCTTGGGATCGCCCAATTTCTAAAATATTTCGGTAATGGGTTGTGAAAGTATTATTGCGTCATCTGGGTAATGCACTTGCCACAATTGATTAAGAATATTCTTAATGCTAATTAACTTTACTCCTGAATCATCAACTTATACAACGGAGAATAGATGTCATTTTAAATACTATGTGATCTAGATCACAAAACTAGTGCTTTTTATTATGGTTCTAGCTCATTAACTATTCAAGCAATAAAAAACAGAAAATAGTCTACAATTAATAAGTTAAATTATTTAAATAAAAATATTAGGGAGCGTTTTTTGTTTTATACGATCTATTAACCTTACAAATCCAAAATAACGACAAAAAATCTTTCCTTTAGCTAAATTATCAATATTCTAATAAAATTTGCTTCTTGATAATGTAGGTAGGCACCCATCTTCCACTATAACTTGATTTAGATCATAGTCATGCCAAATTTATTAATTATATGTGAATACTAGTTATTAAAAAGCTATCAGTCTGATCATTTTTAGTTTATGATCGCACTATTTTCAAGCAGAAGAAAAAGAACCCTCGCCCCCACTTTGCGCACAAACATCACACAGATCACAAAAATAAGATAAAATACAGTATGATATTGAAATAAAAAAGCATCTGTATCTTTGCTCACCGACAAACATAACTAGCAACGCTTTGCTAATCAAACAAAATTTGACCTTCTCTGCGATCTGTCACGGAGATTTTCCACCACTGAAATCAATAAATTTACCTAAACAAAAAAACCGCAGATATAGCCTGCTTGTGACATAATTTTAACGAAATTTCTCTTGCTGTTTATTTCCCCTCATTGGCTAGCTTACGCACACAATAAATAAGATAAATTAATCAATTTATTTTATTTCTACAACCAAAATGATAAGAATGGCAAATGTTTTGGCGGCTTTTCAAAACAGGCAAACCCATGACTAAAACCCCAAGAAAATCGCTTATTGGCTAGAAATTAATTTGCTTAAATAACAGAAAATATAACTATAAAATAATTCCCAAATGCAAATTTGGCAACAGCATATTATTACATAAAACCCAATTAAAAGAAGAATAAGGAATTGGAATAAAAAATAAAGCCAGATGCAAAAGCAGACATTAAAAAAGCAAATAATCCTGTTTAACTTTGGGTGGAAATATAAATAGATAGATTAATTTGGCGTTTCAAATAAAAAGAATAACAGGTAAATATAACGCTATTGCTACCTTAAATTCATTTATATTGTGATAGGCAGTTCATGTTTAGAGAATAACATCAAGACCTATTCTAAATATCTGAAGAAAATTCGTTATGATCAGCGAGCCAATGGCATCCACCCTGTATGGATTATTCCCTTAACCCATACAGAATAAGATATTAATTAATGAGAATTATTTACAACCATCCACCAAATCGGTGAATGTAAAACCGCTTCATCATTTGGGCAATGATACAGTAGCTTATTAATGTTCCGACTAGCCATGGAAAATATTCCCACGGTAGTGGTTGTAACCCAATTAGGGTACCAAATGCGGAGAAGGGAATGTAAATGCCGAGTGCCATTATTATTAGTGTCGTTAATAAAACAGGGAGTGCTGCCGTACTCTGTACAAAAGGAATTTTTTGCGTGCGCAACATATGTACAACTAAAGTCTGTGACAGTAACCCCTCCACAAACCACCCTGATTGGAATAATGCTTGATGTTCTATGCTATTAGCTGCAAATACATACCACATCACAGCATAAATCGTGATATCGAAGATAGACGAAGTTGGGCCAATCCAGAGCATAAAACGCCCTATATTCTTTGCATCCCATTTACGGGGCTTTTTCAGAAACGCCTTATCCATTTTGTCCCAAGGCAAAGACAGTTGTGAAATATCGTACATTAGGTTTTGTACAAGCAAATGAATGGCTAACATCGGTAAAAATGGAATAAATGCACTGGCAACCAAGACAGAAAATACATTTCCAAAATTGGAACTGGCTGTCATATTTAAATACTTGATGATATTCCCAAACGTTTCCCTTCCCTTAATTACTCCCTCCTCTAATACCATCAAATTCTTCTCAAGCAGAATGATATCTGCTGACTCTTTTGCGATATCCGTACCGGTATCAACTGAAATTCCAACATCGGCATCCCGTAATGCCGGCGCGTCATTTATTCCATCACCAAGAAAGCCGACAGTATGTCCATTATTTTGCAATGATTTTAAAATGCGTGATTTTTGCAAGGGGGTTAACTTACAAAAGACTGACCTTAGCTCCACTTCTTTTGCAAGGTCTTCATCACTCATTAGTTCAATATCAGGGCCAATAAGAAGATTTCCAGAATCTAAATCCACATCTCGACAAACTTTAGCCGTTACAACAGGATTATCTCCGGTAAGTACCTTAACCGAAACACCATTTTCCCTTAATGCCGCAATTGCCATTGCCGCGCTTTCTTTTGGTGGATCTAAAAACGTTAATAATCCTTGTAGTGTCATCTCCTTTTCATCTGCAACAGAAAGTGGATGCTTCACTTCATCGGGACTTAACTCCCGCGTCGCTAAGATTAACACCCTGAAACCTTGTTCGTTATAACGGCTAACTAATCCCATTACATTGTTACGGTTTTCTTCAGTGAGAGGAATAATTTTCTCCTTTATCCTTATATAGGAGCAAACTGATAGCATCTCTTCTGCGGCTCCCTTACAAATCAATTGATAATTTTTAGACAAATCCTGGACAGAAATTGATAACCGACGTCTAACAAAATCAAACGGTAACTCATCAATTTTTCTGTAGCTGCGGAGAAAATCGAGGTCTGAATTAACGCCCCCATACCTGACAATGGCTTGATCCATTAAGTTTTTAGTGCCACTTTGGTGAAAGCTGTTTAACCAAGCCCAGTGAAGTACAGAAGTATCTTCCCGGCCTTCTGTATCTAAATAGTGCTGGAGAATAATTTTATCCTGAGTCAGTGTTCCTGTCTTATCCGTACATAATATGTCCATTGCACCAAAGTTCTGGATTGCATTGAGTCGCTTGACAATGACTTTTTTCTTTGACATAGCAATAGCCCCTTTTGCCAAATTGGAACTGACAATCATGGGCAACATTTCAGGCGTTAAACCAACAGCAACAGCCAGGGCAAACAATGCCGCATCAAGCCAATCTCCTTTTGTTAACCCATTAATTAACAATACAATCGGCACCATAACCAGCATAAAACGGATCAATAACCAGCTAACACTATTCACGCCGCGATCAAATGCAGTTTGCGCACGCGTTCCTACGATGGATTTTGCCAGTGAACCAAAGTAAGTTTGCTTTCCTGTCGCCACAACTATCGCGGTTGCAGTACCACTGGCCACGTTGGTTCCCATTAAACAGACATTGGCAAGCTCAAGTAACTCGGTTTCAGATACATTATCAGGACGGGCGGTCTTGGCACTCACATGAGCCATTGCGTCATATTTTTCGACCGGGATCGCTTCCCCCGTCAAAATGGCCTGGCTGATAAATAAATCTCTGGACTCAATTAAGTACAGATCTGCCGGGATCATGTCTCCGGCAGATAAATAGAGAATATCTCCCGGAACCAGATACTTGATTGGAATTTCTTTTTTTCGTGGTTTGGTCATATCAGAAGGGCGTCTAAAAACGGTTGCTGTTGTATTAACCATTGACTTTAAGGCATCCGATGCCTTATTTGTCCGATATTCCTGCCAAAACCGAAGCAATCCGCTTAATGTAATCATTATCAAAATAATAATGACACCCGTAAGCTCTGTTTTTTCCCCGTTGAATGATGGCAACACATAGTCAGTACAAAAACTGATTGCGGCAAGTAGTAGCAATACATAGATAAATGGATTGTGGAAAGCGGTAATAAGCTGCATCAGGGCATGAGGGGTCTTTTCATGTGCCACTTCATTGATCCCATACTGCCCTAAGCGCCCTACGGCGTTATCATCAGTTAAACCCAATGTACTGCCGTTAAGATCAGTGAGGATATGCTCCAGACTTTGATTAGCCCGTTGTGCAACGACAAACTCTTTTTCCTTGAAAAACTTGGCTGATTTATGAATGTATTTCTCGGTCATAACGCTTTCTCTATATTCAATTTACAATAGCCATCATCCCTTTCTGCAAGGGATAATTTTCATATGAAACGTTAGGCGTTACCTACCTGAGAAACAAAATTACCTCATAGGCAACGCCTCATTCAGTGCGGGGGATGGGGGGACATCGTCCATATTGGCTCCTTATCGGTATAAGATTATGAAATTAACAATAACGGAATATTCTAAGCGGGCAGTTCAGCTGCAATTTCCCAATTAACCGAACTCACACTTCTTTCCAAACTCACCCGACAAACAATCGATTCTATTTCTTTTTGATCTGCAGGCGTTGCCAATACTTCTGCACAAACCTCAAGCCTGCCAGCTTGAATGGCATCTGCACTGCTCAATGACTGCAACCTGACCCCTAATCCATTGAGGGCTTGTAAGATCAAAGTCCTTACCAGAATTTCATCATCGATGTCGCAAATAATATGGATCTTATAGCGCTGCTCTAGATCTAAGGCTTGCTGGTGAGGCTGGGTATTAATACGTTGTGCGATTTCCCTCAATAAAATGTTTGCACAAAGAATAATCGCGGTAGCAATACCTGCCGCCCAATATTGCCCTACGCCACATAACACCCCTATTCCCGCTGAACACCACAATGTTGCTGCCGTATTTAAACCACGGATGTTCATTCCCTGACGCATGATTACACCTGCACCAAGAAAACCAACTCCAGAAATAATTTGTGCCGCTATGCGATCAGGATTCCCATCAGAATGACTGATTGCAGTGAGCATGAAAAGTGCTGCACCTGTTGATACCAGAGCGTTGGTTCTCAATCCCGCCATACGTTGGCGCCACTGACGTTCAGCGCCAATCAAGGCACCTAAACACAGCGCAGAGAGTAAGTGCATTGCAATAGATGTTAACAACATGGCATTCTCCATAACATCAAATGGATAGAGATACTCTAAATCCCTCAAGTTATTGATTGTGAACCTGATTGATTAGTGCATATTTGAAATTTATTGGGTATAGAAAATCATGTACATAGAGGCTGACTCAGCTAACTTGATTGACTGAGTTCTTATTGGTTGAGTTTTAAAATTCGTTATAAAACTCACACGCAAAAAATAGCCTGAAGAGATCATCTCTTCATCGTACATGGAATATTCTGATGACGAATATTGAATTCGATTATTCGTATTTTCCCGGAGGGAATAAGGAGTGAGTATATGACCACATCATGTATACCCCGACATATCTTCAATTGATACCTTACTAAGAATCCAGCTCAGTAGATCCCTAATATAGGATAATTTCTCTTCGGGTGGGTACAGCTCATGAAGTTAATAAGGTAGTACCGCCCACCATTTCAGGTAAGCAGCAAATCGAGGGAGACGAACAGCTTACCGGATTATATTTTTATTTAACCTAAAACTTTGACTGTCCAATGAATCGTTCTCCAATAGAATTTGCGGGGGAGTATAAACAGTTAAAATTAACAAGTAAAGGCCTTAATCAGGAAGATTGTTCTACAAAACAAAAACGGCTTTCTGTTTTACATACAATTGACAATTGATTTTAATTCATGGCTAATGTCCCATTATTTTCACTAAGTTATTTTTTATTAACTAAATAAATGAACTTAAAAAATGTTGGGAGCGATATGATACAGGAGCCAAAATTCGTGGGATAACTGCATGATATAAAAATACAAAAAGCCCGCTACGGCATTTTACGTTAGCGAGCTTAAATAAGGCATAAAGGTAGAATTAGATAGCAGTTACGTTTGCTGCTGCTGGGCCTTTAGCACCATCTTCAATGGTAAATTCTACGTTCTGGCCTTCTGCCAAAGTTTTGAAACCGTTACCTTGAATGGCAGAGAAGTGAACGAATACGTCTTTGCTACCATCAGCTGGAGTGATGAAACCAAAGCCTTTAGATTCGTTAAACCACTTCACTTGACCTTTCATTTTGTCAGACATTTGACTTTCCTATATATCAAAAAAAACTCGCCATCTCGGGCATGTGTGTTGGCCAGTATCAGCTATTACTTATGGAGGCACTAAGAAGGAAACGGTCAACAAAGGCTACCAAGGATAGCACTTACACATAACTCATTAACTCAAGATGTCGTACATAAAGTAGGTCTGTTAATCAGGCCAAACGCATTAACGCATGACCGCACACGAATAGCAACCTTTTTATGTATTATCGTTTTAAAAAAAACTCAGACGCTCAATATTAGAACAAAATAACATAATAAAAAGAAGATTTTATAATTTTATTTGATTTATTCAACTTTTGTCTTGGCAAAAAAATATCAGTATCGCTCGCCAACAATAACAATTTGCCAAATAAATTAAACCAATTGCTATACAAATGTAGGCTCAGGGCATGCTAACCTTGAAAATGCCATAACTTTCAATTCGATCACGATTTTTACAACACTTTTACGACATTTTTTACAGCACTATTTCTATAAATGAGTTTACAAATAAGTGAGTTAGTATTATGAAAATCATAAAACAGATATTGATTCAGGATCTTGAACGAATCAATCTTAAAGAGCATCGTGATGGTAAAGTACATTTCAACAGCATTTTTATTCGCCATCATCCCTACCTGTGTCTGGCGATGATCGTTGCTTATGCTTTTCTTTCTATGCTCATGTGGTACGCGCCCTATTTTGGTGCCTGGTCTCTTTTTGCATTTACTCTGGCTTTTATTGCCATGGCCGCCGTTCTGCTATTTGATATCAAGCCGGTCTACCATTTCGAAGATATTGACGTACTTGATTTACGGGTATGTTATAACGGTGAGTGGTTCGTCAACGAGCAAGTCTCTAAAAAAGCGATCAATAAGATACTCACGCATCCTCGAGTACCTAATGAAATCAAAGATGACATCAAACGTATCATCCGGAAGAAACAGGGAATTTGTTTTTACGATGTGTTTATGATCGCCTGTTCAGAACAATCACCCTATGCCCAGTCTATTAGCATGGTTAATAAAAGCGCGGAAATTCAATAAAATAGGACAATGATAAATCAAGAAGCTCACATACTGAGCAAGCAGTAAGAAAAAAAGAATTTTTGCGTTGACACTATTCCGGTTCATCGCTAATATTCGCCCCGTTCTCAGGAACAACCCAATTCCTCCATAGTTCAGTCGGTAGAACGGCGGACTGTTAATCCGTATGTCGCTGGTTCGAGTCCAGCTGGAGGAGCCAAATTCAAGTATTTCGCTAGATAAATCAGCGCGATATTAAGGTTGAGAAAGATAACTTAGCCTAACTCGTTTTAAGCGGCTTCCCGATTGGGAAGCCGTTTTTTTATTCTCATTTTTATCTCCTTCCTTAAAACTTTGTAAACCCTGCACTTGTTTACTTCATGCTCATAAAAAAGAAATAATGATAAACCAAATGGATTTTTACCAATATAAACAGCGACTATTAAAGATTATAAAGACCATAAACATTCAGATAGCCAGATATTTTTTAAGCAATAAATAGCAAAAAAACACCATTTTGATGTCGGCTTGATCAATTATGCTTATTTCTATTTTTTCTCCTTTACAATACCAAATCATTCACTGTATCATTCGCCCCGTTCTCAGGAACAACTCAATTCCTCCATAGTTCAGTCGGTAGAACGGCGGACTGTTAATCCGTATGTCGCTGGTTCGAGTCCAGCTGGAGGAGCCAAATTCTGGAAATCCCGATTAGCTTTGCTGGTCGGGATTTTTTCTGTCTGCAATATTTTATGTACATGCCCTCATATCTCACATTGCAGTAGTGCCAGTGACCTCACAGCTCCAAATCTTATACCCAACAAATTGCCAGCTACTTTCCGGCCTAAAAACATAAACAAGATCAAAAACGACCCAATAAGTACATATTGCGAGCAATCAAACACTTATTGTTATTTTCTGCTTTGACAAACATAAAAAGTGCCGTTAAGATTCACCCCGTCTTAAAGGAGTTCCTCCATAGTTCAGTTGGTAGAACGGCGGACTGTTAATCCGTATGTCACTGGTTCGAGTCCAGTTGGAGGAGCCAGATATTCTGAAGAGCCTGATTAGTAAAACTAATCA
>NZ_JAQRFK010000089.1 GCF_028598745.1 Xenorhabdus sp. IM139775 | reverse complement strand
ACTACTTTATTTGCAGCTTCAGAACCAATAGCTCCTATCCCACTACCAATAATACCAGGAACAGGAGATATTAACGGTGGCGCAGATAGAGCACGCCGGCGGCTGCTGAACCGTCTTTCATCTGTTGTGATCAACGACTAAAGAGGATATCCCAGCACTTTGGCTGGGATTTTTCTCACTAATACATATCAAATAACCAAAGTACAAACCCAGCTAAAGCACCTGCTCCTCCAATTTGCAAATGAACCCCTATATTATCTTTGATGGAACAAAAAATATCGGCTTTGTCTATAAACCATAAACTGAAAGCTTGTGAAATAACACTCAGCAAGAAGACAGCCAAGAAAAAAGAAAACGAGAGATAACACATAATCATTATTGATTTCATTTTATTTTTTTTCATCTTGCTGTTTTCCTTCTTGCATTGCTCCCCCAACAGTAGAGTTGAACCAACCTGATACGGCTGAATCACCAACGTTACCCACCGTGGAAGGGACTGTACTTTTTGATGCAGGCTTTGTAATAGTCCAAACTCCTGTTGGAACCCATTCGTATTCTTTTGATACTGGGTTAAGAATTTTATCGAATGGAACCTTGATGGTATTACCAACTCCATACCCCACACTGGCACCGCTTTTACTCAATATCGCATTTAAGAAAGGATCATCCCCTTTAATTTCCGCAGTGTAGTAACCACCCACCGCATTCCACGTTACAGTGGGGTTGTAACCTTTTCCGGCAGTAATGGCACCAACAACACCTGCACCAATCAAATCAGAGAGTTTTACTTCTTTCGTCGTACCATACTGAATAGCCGCATTCATACCACTGGTGATCCCTGCTGCAAGTAACTGTTCTTTGCCTTTTGCCCCCTGAATCATCGCTTTTGCCCCAAAGACCATAACAGGCCAAGATGTCGGATCGAGGACAACAGCCGCCGTTCGGTTAGATGTTGTGATATTGTCTTTCAGGAATTGTAAATCTCTTCCATTAAGGTATTGCACTATCTTAATGGCATCCGGATCTTTTAGTTTCTCTGACAATCGAATTTGTAACGATCCCTCATCAAGTGCAACATTGGTATTTGCTTGAATAAGATCTTCATAGGTTACGCAGGTAATACCGCCTCCACTGCATTTTTCCTGCAATTCAGCGCTGTTTTTATTACTGATATCCAAGTACTTCTGAATAACCGTGCCACAGTCGCCTCCCTTCGCCTTGCACTCCGCCAGTTCTTTATCAAAACGGCGACTTTCATCTTCGTGCAAATAGTTGGCTTCAACCGCGTTTTTAGCCGTCGATGCCCCGCTCACTCCGCCTGCCGTCGAATCGGTCGCCAGCCCGGCCGCCAGTCCGCCTGCCAGAGTAGACAAGTTACTGACCCTTTCTTTTTCATCTGATGACAATTCACTCAGCTTCTTATCCGGATAAAGCGCACTAGCAATCGCCGAGGCCGCCAGTTCACCACCGGCCGCACCTACCGCCCCGGCAGTCGCTGAGCCGCCTTGCATCTCGGCAAGCACGCCGCCCAAAATCGCGTGCGCCAGCAGGTTGGTAGCTTTCTCTTCGGCCGTCAGTTGCTCATACGGCTTGCCGCCGTAGGTCAGGTCTTTGACGGCATTGGCCAGATAAGGCGCTGCGCCGCCGGCGATGGCCGCTTTAATATCACCACCCGCCAGCCCTTGCAGGGCAGTCACCACCGCAGTGACGGCCTGACGCTGGCCGCCGCCAATTTCCGCGCCCTGTGCCTTGAGTGCTGCGTCGTAAGCGATTTTATGCGCCCGGTCAGCAATGGCGGCTGGTGTGATGTCGCCGTTTTCCTGTTTCAGCTGTGCTTCCGCCTGCTGTTTCAGGGCCTGCTGCGTTTGCGGGTCTTTCAGTTTTTCCGTGGCGGTTTTCGTCGCCTTAATCGCTTCGTGCGTACTGTAAATATCCAGCACCTGCGTGCCGATTTGGGCAATGGCCTGTGCCTGCGCCAGCCGCTGCTGCTCTTTCTCCTTGTCAAAAATCGGCGTCAGGCTGTTGGCCGCGTTGTCGGTATCGCGGCTTAAGCCCGCCACATCCTGTTGCTGCTTATCGGCATCACGGACAACCAGGGTGCCGTCACTGACCGCCGCATGAGTAGTGGAAGACTTGCTGTCACTATTATTGCTACCGGCCAGCATATTCGACGCCATATTGGAGGCCAGCTGGCTGCCCACCGCGCCGCCGGTGCTGATACCGACACTCTGGTGTTCGCTCTGGTATTCCGCCTTATTCTCAATATCACTAAAGCCCAGCGTGCCCGTGTCCAGACGGTTTTTGTCCTTATCGGCGGTGCTGGCCATCACCGCGCCGTCAAGCTGGGTATGTTCACCCACCTTGATATCAAAGCCGCCCTTGCCGGCAAAAATCCCGGTCTGCTCGTTGACTGAGTCATATTGACTGTGGATTTTGTCACGGCTGGCATTGACACTGGCCGAACCGCTCATTGAGCCATAAGTAAAGCTGGCGCCGGCGCTGACGTTTTCCTGTTTGGCATCATAATTGTCTTTATCCTGCTCGCTCTGCAAATGCAGGTTACGTCCTATATCTGCCGTGACTTTATCCCCGCTGACCTGTGCCCCCTTGAGCGTGGTGTCCTGACCGGCTTTCAGGCTGACCTGGTTACCCGCATCAATCAGCGTTTCTGTATGGGTGACGCCGTCGCCGGTTTCATGCCCCTTGCCCTTGTTGACACTGGCGGAGAATTTGATGCCGTAACCGCCCTGACCGGCCGTCAATCCTACGCCCACACTGCCGCCTTTGCTGCTGTTTTCACCGCGGGTCGTCTGGGTATTTTCAGCGGATTGCAGGACGATATCCTGTTTCGCCTCCAGGGCCACATCCCGGCCTGCTTTCAGGCTGCTGCCTGCCACCTGAATATTACCGCTGTCTGTTTGGGCGTTGTCGCCAGTGGCGGTAATACGGATATCCCGCCCGGCATTGAGCTGACTGCCCTGTGACTGCGTCTGCTCCGTGCGGGTTTCGGATTTCGCCGACTGGCTGCCATAGGAAAGCTGGATGCCAATGGTATCGGTCGGTTTTTCCGCGTTGCCGCCGGCCTGATTAATCGCATCGGCTTTGGCGGATCCCGCCTGACTGAGCTGCCAAGCCTGATAACCCTGCGCCCCGGACAGCACCGACTGCGTGCCTTTCAGCGCTTTCAGCCGCCCGTCCCCCTCGGTTCTGGCCTGCTGGGCCGTGCTGACCGCGGTATTGAGCGCACTGCCCACCGCGCCGGACAGCGCCAGCGTCAGGCCGGACTGTTTCTGCTCAAAGGTTTCTTCCCGGCGATGTTGGTCCTGACCCGGGTCAATCTGCACACTGTCGCCGGTAATAGTGATATCCTGCCCGGCCACCAAATCGACCCCGCCGACCTGCACCCGGTTACCCGCCGTGATATTCACATTGCCCTGGCTGCTGCCCACCGTGCTGACACTCTGGCTCTGGGTGGTGCCGTCTTCATTGACCTGATGACGGGTGGACTGGCTGCCCACGGTGAAACCGATGCCCCCGCTGCTGAGCAGCCCGCTCTTTTTCTTCTCTTCCAGTAAATAATGGGACTCGGTTTCCGTGGCGGCAGTCATCGCCACGTTATTGCCTGCCTGCAAAGTCACGTCCTTATCCCCGGCAACCGCCGAGCCGCTCACGCTCAGGTCGTTGCCCGCTGTGATGCTGATGCTGTCGCCGCTGAGCAGGGTGCCTTGCTCACGGGTCACGCGGTCTTCCTGTACGGTATGGCGGCTGCTTTTCGACAGCACGCCTTTTTTATTCGCACTGGACTCTGAGAATTGATAGTCACTTTCGCTGGCGCTGTTCAGCGTAATATCCTGTTTCGCCTGCAATTCAAGCGCTCCCTGCTCACTGTGCAGCGTGCTGCCGGTGACCGTGATATCTCCCTCACGCGCCATCACCGCAACGCCGTCACGCCCGCTGAAGGTACTGCCCACACTGTGCTCGCTGACGCTCTCCATCTCCCGCCGGCTGTTCGTACTGCCCTCGCGCTTGCGCTCACTGTCCTGGTCTGCCACACGCTGACGGGCATCCCTGATAATCACCGTTTGGGCATCCAGCCCGATATGACCTGACCGGCTGTCAACCTGCGCCCCTTCGGCCGTCAGGTTTTCCCCCGCCTGAATAGTCACGCCCCGGTCACCGCTCAGGGTACTGAGATGCAGCCGGTCTTCCTCCCGCCGGTTACTCACCGACGAGGTCCGGCTGTCGGCTTCCAGCTGCGTGCGATTCGTGGTGGTTTCCGCCAACAGCTTCACGTTGCCGCCGGCCTGTACCTGCGCCGTTCCCCCGGCGTTGGCCTGGCTCCCCTGCAACGTGATGTCCTGGCCGGCGTTCAGGCTGAGGTTTCCTCCGGCATTAAGCTGACTGCCCAGCGCCTGTTGCCACTCGCCGCTGACGGTCGCCATCCGCTGCCCGGCCTCTTCCATACCGTCGCGGGTGCGGTTGCCCATCGCCCCGGAAATAACCGCAATGTTCCCCGTCGTGGTGCTTCTGGCGGCGACAATATCCAGATTATCACGCGCACTCAGGCTGAGATGACGGGTGGCTTCCAGTTTCGCCCCGCGCAGCTGGATATCCCCGCCGCGCAGGCTGAGCTCCTGAGCGCTCATCGAGGCCTGGCGCAGGGCATCCTGTAAGTTGGTGCTTAAGGTCAGGCTCTCCGCCTGCACGTCAATGCGCTCTGCGCGGATATCCCCGCCCTGGTGCAGGAACTGGTCCGCATCAATGTTCAGGGCCCGTTCGGCAAACAGGTTACCGGCGTTAGTCAGGCTGTTGGCGGACAGTTGCAGGTTGCCCCCGCCAATCAGGGCACCCTGCCCGGTCAGCCGCAGCGTGGTGTTGGCCAGATAGACCTTGGGAACCCATACCGTCTGCGAACCACTGGCCGTCTCAACCGTCTCGCTCACCAGCCAGACAATATCCTGCTGCAACGCCGCAATCTGGGCCGGGGTCAGCGCCACGCCCGGCACCAGCCGGAAGTCATTGGCCACCTTCGTCCCGTTGTTCATCAGGGTCTGGTACTGCGCCATCGCATCTTCACCGCGCACGGAAGGGCGGCCGGTCAGTTTGAGTATCTGCTCACGCACCAGGCGTTGCTCATAAAAGCCGTCCCCCAGCCGTTTATGCACCTGCGCCGGGTCATATCCCACCCGCTGCAACAGGTAATCGCTGCTGATAAACCGGGCCCGGCTGGTAAAGCGTTCATCCGTTACCACCAGATAGGGGCTGCCTTCTGCCGGGTGCTGACGGAACAGGCCGTTATTGGGCACAAAGGTGGCGACCCGCGCCAGTTTTTGCTGGTCGGTCAGGGCCAGTTCAGCCGGCGTCAGGGGGCGCTCGATCGGCTTAAGGGGTGGGGCGGCCGGTGTGAGTTCCCGTTTGAGCAGCGTAAGCAATTGCTCATCCGAGATAAGGGGTTGATCGGCCGGTGTGAGTTCCCGCTTCAGCAGCGTAATCAACTGATCATCCTGTATAACAGGTTGGTCAGTCGGTGTCAGTTCCCGCTTCAGCAGCGTAATCAACTGATCATCCTGTATAACAGGTTGGTCAGTCGACGTCAGTTCCCGCTTCAGCAGCGTAATCAACTGATCATCCTGTATAACAGGTTGGTCAGTCGACGTCAGTTCCCGCTTCAATAGCGTGAGCAGCTGGTCATCCGATAAGTGGGGGAGATCGACTGACGTGAGTTGCCGCTTAAGCGGCGTCAGCAGTCGGCTAGCCAACTCCAGTTGACTGTCCGGTGCCTGCCATTCTGCCCCTTCTACCGTCACCGCCAGTGGGTTGCGTTCCCATTCCGCCCGCTCGGCTTCCGCCGCTTTCTGGGCCGCCTCCACCACGCTGATTTGTGCCGGGTTGACCGTGGTATTTTCCAGTTTTGCGCCGTGGATGGCGACATCGCCATGCCCGGTCATGATCGCGTCAATGGTCGCCAGCGCGATGGTTTCATCGCTGTGGTGTTTCGGATACCAGTGCCGGGTATCCCGGTCGTAATGGTCGACCAGAAATTCCTCGCGCCGTTCATTTACGGAATAAGCCTTGTTGGTGATCTCGCCGTCGCCTGTCGTCACCAGATTACCGTTGGCACTGACGGTACTGGCATCATTGAGCAGTTCCCCCGTGATCCGCAGCGTCATGTTGCCCCCGGCCAGAATATGGGCACCGATGCCTTCAGACACCAGTTTATCCCGCGTCACCGTACCGGTGGCCGAACGTTCACGGAAGTTGTTGTAATCATCCACAAACGGCACATTGGCAATGTCAAGGTGTTTCTCCGGGTCCCACTGCTCAAGCCGTCCCCGGTTGTGCTCGCGCCAGACCGTATTGTGATAAGGGGTCGGCACCCTGTTCTGGCGATGGCCGCGCGTCTCATAGAACGTCATGTCATAGCTGCCGTCGCGCCCCGGTTTCAGCGCCAGATAATGGACCCACAGCTCATAAGGTTGCCCGTTGTCATCCCTGACCCGGACCTGCGCCCGTTTACCGCCCGCATCAATGGCCAGCAGGGTGCCGTAACGGTTGTTTTCCACCGCGGCATCATCGCGGAACGTCAGGCGCTGGGTGGTGGGCGCCATGGTATTTTTGTCGCGATTCACCCCCGACGCGTAAGAGCGCCAGTAATAGTTGTAACGGTGCCATTGGGTCTCGCCTTTTTCCGCCCCGCGCACAATCTCCAGCCCTTCGCGCAGGTTATTCAGCCGGTTGGCTTCAATCGACACATCCCCGTCGGCCTCAATGCCGCTCGCTTTGTTCTCAATCAGGTCATCACTGGCCAGGCGCAGGGTGCCGGCACTGTAAATCAGGCTGCCGTCCCGGTTAGTCAGGCGCTCACGGGTCTGCAAATCCAGGCGCTCCGTGGCGGCCATCACTGCATTCTGCCCGTGGTTGTCGATAATTCGGCTGCGCACCGTGACCGCATCCCCCATCACCGTGCCCGTGTTATCCAGCGTGTCGCTGGTGAGGGTCATACTGTCGGCTTCCAGACGCTTTTCGTTGCGCAGGGTGCCGGTCGTCAGCCACAGGTTTTTCCCGGCCAGCGTCCCCTGGTTGGTGAAATGGACACTGTTAATGGTCAGGTTGCCGGGCAAGCGCCAGTCGGCCAGGTTGGTCAGCCGTCCGCCCACCGAGAAGGTCAACGCGCCGTTACTACTAATCGTATCGCCGGCCCGGTGGGTGTAATCCTGCTGCACGGCCAACGTCAGGCCTTGCTGGCTGAGCAGGGTCCCGCCGGTATTATTCAGGGTGTGGGTATTGACCGTCAGCTGCTCCCCACTCTGGACGAGACCGCCCTGATTGAGCAGCGCCAGCACGGACGGAATACCCGCATTGAGATTGAGTGTGCCGTTGGCGCGGATCATCCCCTGCTGATTGATCAGCTTGTCGAGATTTGACAGGGTCAGCGTGCGGGTACTTTGCAGGCGGCCGGCCGTGTTGTTCAGCTCGCGGGCCGTCACTTCGGTGTGCGTTGTCCCCAACAACAGGCCGCCGTCATGATTGTTCACCCGGTCGCTGCGCACAGCCAGAGTGTCCTGGCTGGTAATTTTCCCCTGCCCGTGGTTATTGAGTATCTGACTGTCGATTTGCATCGACCCGGTAGCGATCAGCTGCCCGGCCTGATTGTTTATCGTTTCACCTTTAAAGGTCAGGGTGCCGCCGCCGTGGATTTTTCCCTGCGCGTTATTGATCACATTGATGCGGTAAATGCCGTTCCCCCCGCTGATCAGCTTCCCGTCCGGGTTATCCAGCTGACCGGTGGTCACTTCAAGCGCGCCCAGGCTGTTAAACAATCCCTGCCGGTTGTTGACCTGCCCGGCCGAGATCTGCTGGTCGCCGTTACTTTTCAGCGTGCCCCCTGCATTATCCAGGAGTGCCAGAATGCGCAGCCCAAGCTGCTGTTGGCTGTTTATCGACCCGGCGGCATTCAGCAACGACCGGGCATCCAGCTGCATCACCCCGTTCGAAAGCAGTTTCCCGCCACGGTTATCCAGTATCCCGCTTAAGTGCAACCGCACCGGCTGCTGGCTGTCAATCAGGCCGTCAGCGTTGTCCAGACTTTGCGCTATGACCGTGATGGCACCGTCCGAAAGCAGTTTCCCGCCCGCGTTCAGCACGCGGCCGGCCGCCGACCCTTCAGTTGCGCCCTGTACATCCAGCCGCTTCAGGGCGCTGATTTTACCGCCTTCATTATTAACCGCCTGTGCCGAGCGCAACATCAGCGTTCCCGCTGATCCCAGTGTGCCTTTCTGATTGTCCAGCGTGCTGACCGCCAGTGTGGCATCCTGCAGGCTCGACACGCTGCCTCCCTGGTTATCAAACCGGTCAGCCGTGGCGGACCAGCCCCCCTGAGTGCCTATCCAGCCCTGGGCATTCAGGATATTTTCCGCGCGCAGGGATTGCGCCAGCTTGTTGAAAATGTAGCCCTGGCTGTTATCCAGTGTTTGGGTGAACCGCATATCCAGCGCGTCCAGCACCTGAATTTTTCCCTCGGCATTCAGGAGGCCCTGCGCATTCACCGTGCTGTGCCCGCTGCTGATCAGTTTCCCCCCCTGATTATCCCAGCTGCCCGTCAGATCCAACTTTATTCCCTGTTTGCCCTGGATCTCGCCTTGCTCGCGGTTAGTCAGCTGTCCGCCCCACAGTGACATCCTGCCTTCGCTAAATAACGTCCCCGCATTATTATTCAGTAAGCTGTCCGTACCGCCCTGCCAGTGCAGATGTTGCTGTGCCGACAGTTTACCCGTCTGATTAATAATATTGCCGATACTATTAAGCGTCAGGTCACCGATCGATTGCAGTGTGCCGCCAGTGTTGTCCATGCTGTGGGTGGAGACGGTCACCCGTTTGCCGCCCTGGGCGGTGCCGCCGCGGTTGTCCCAATGCCCCCCCGTGTGGATATCCAGCGTGTCACCGGCCTCGATAAATCCCTGTTGGTTATTGATAGCCTGTTGGATATCAAACCGCAGGTTCCCCAGGCTGACCAGATTACCCAGTGTATTTTTCAGGTGCTGTGCCGTCAGTTGCAAATAGTTGCCCTGCATGTACCCGGACTGGTTATCGATGCTGCCGGCCGCCTTCACGGTCAGCTGTTGATCAGAAAACAACTTGCCCCCGCCGTTTTGCAGATCACCCCCCGACGTCACATGCAACGCGGACAGCCCCTGCAACAGGCCGCGCTGGTTATCGATAGTGCCCGTCGTGTTCACAGTCAGCGCCTGTTCGGCCAACAGGTTTCCGTCACTGTTATTGATATGGAGGGCGGAGATATCCACCTGCCTGCCGCCCTGGGCTATCCCGTTGCGGTTATCCCAGTTGCCCTGGGTACGAATATCCAGGGCGTCAGCCGCTTCGAAAAGCCCGTGCTGGTTATCAATCAACTGCCGGATGTCAAGCTTCAGACGTCCCTTGCTGATGACCTTGCCTTTCTTATTATCCAGGTATGATGCCGTCAGTTGCAGGTGTTCACCCTTAATTTCCCCGGACTGGTTATCGATATTCTCGTCGGCGTTCAGGGTCAGTACCTGAGCTGCCGACAGTGTGCCGCCGCGGTTATCAATGCTACGGGCGGAGACATCAACCTGTTTGCCGCCTTCCAGGCTGCCGCCGTGGTTATTCCAATGACCGTCAGTGTGGATTGTCAAAGCATCTTCGGCCTGAATAAGTCCGTGCTGATTATCCATGTCCTGATTGATCTTAAGCTGCAGATGCCCCTTACCGACGATTTTACCTTTCGTATTCGTCAGCGTCTGTGCGGTCAGTTCCAGCGCTTTACCCTGGATGTTACCGGATTGGTTATCGACACTGCCGGTCGCCTCCACGGTCAGTGCCTGATCGGACAACAATTTGCCCTCGCC
>NZ_JAQRFK010000088.1 GCF_028598745.1 Xenorhabdus sp. IM139775 | reverse complement strand
ATACTGACATCAAAACCACACTGATTCTGCTCATCACTTCCATTGTTTATCCACTGTTGGGCGGTAGTGATGCCCTGTTGTTGACAAGGCGCACTTTCAGGAATGCTGGGAATAGCACCACATCCTTTTTCATTTCTGTCTGCAGAGATTGCATTGAGAGGAAAATAGCAAAGCGCTTCAGGGTGCTCTTTATTATTTGCTGAGGTTGATAAATAAGGAGAAAAAATAAACCCATTTGTGTAGCCAGCATCTAATGTAATGAGCTTAGAATCCGTTCTCAAGTAAGAAAACGAAACACCACCGCTACCTTGTGAGTGTGGGCTTGGATTCCAAGAATAATAATTATCTGAAGGAACTGTTCCTCTCAACATAATTCCGGAACATAAAAATGCAGGACGATCCTCATCTCCACAATTATTTCTAGTATCGTTGTATCTTTGCGTTAATTCTGTCGCAAGATCGTAACCAGACTGTGTATTTATTGAATTAATGTTGGCAAAAGCCATCTGTAACCCTAATAAATATAATGAAATAAAAATAATTATTCTTTTCATATTATTTCCTTAATAATTTTTGAATGTTGTTAAATGATAGTAAGTTTGTAAATTCACCTTTTTATATCATTAATTCAAATTCCTTTTTTTTATCATCTAATAATTAAATTTTATTGAATTGGCGGCATGTTTTTATGCGTTATTTTTATATTAGGTGATAATTTGTTTGGGGATGAAATAGAATAATGGTAGCTGATCATAAAGGGTTTATTAAAAAAGTTTTATCTTGTTTTTTATTTTTTTATAGAAGTATTATCTTTTTCCAATATTAGCACAGGCATCTACCATTTTCCGAAACAATTGGTTGCTGAAATTACATTGGCTGTAATTCATACAGATTTATTCGGTCATCAAAATATATTACAAGTGAATATTGTGTGTATTGTGTGTTTTGATGATGAAAATTATGACTTCTGCCGTTCTCTGAACCAGTAAGTGTTTCGAGTTGGAGAAGGTTATCACATCTATCTCATCTTCCTGACTTGGCAGAAAAACGCGGTTTTCTGCCTTGATTAACCTATTGGATATTGTGTCTAATACGTGGCTTTCTATTGCGCAAGTCATGTGAGGTAATGATCCCAATTTGCGCAAAAACACCCTGATTGTACGCATTGCCACAAGAAGGCATCAAAACAACGGGGTAAATCAAAGAACTATTGCCAAGGAAAAATTAAGATAGTCCTCCTTAAACTGACGTTAATTATCTGACATTAATGATTGCGGTTTGTATACTGCGCTGCGAAAATTAGTCCTTAGTTCACTAAACGCTTTTATCCGACTTGGAGTAAAGAATGATCACTCGTAAAACCCTTGCTAATGCTATCCGCTTTTTGAGCATGGACGCTGTGCAGAAAGCAAAATCAGGGCATCCTGGCGCACCAATGGGAATGGCTGACATTGCCGAAGTGCTGTGGCGCGATTATCTGAACCATAACCCGACGAATCCCGGCTGGGTTGATCGTGACCGTTTTGTGTTATCCAATGGTCACGGCTCTATGCTGATATACAGCCTTCTGCATCTGACAGGTTATGATGTTTCTATTGATGATTTGAAAAATTTCCGTCAATTGCATTCTAAAACGCCGGGCCATCCAGAATATGGCTATACTCCGGGCGTAGAAACCACGACTGGCCCATTGGGGCAGGGGATTGCCAACGCAGTCGGTTTTGCGATTGCAGAACGCACACTGGCAGCGCAGTTCAACCGTCCGGGCCATGATATCGTCGATCACCACACTTATGTGTTTATGGGTGACGGTTGTATGATGGAAGGGATTTCCCATGAAGTTTGCTCTTTGGCGGGGACACTGAAATTGGGCAAATTGATCGCATTCTATGATGACAACGGCATCTCTATCGATGGTGAGGTAGAAGGTTGGTTCACCGATGACACCGCAGCACGCTTTGAAGCCTATGGCTGGCATGTTATCCGTGGCGTAGATGGCCATGACTCAGAAGCAATTACGGCAGCCATTGAAGCTGCACGTCAAGAGACCGGCAAACCCTCCCTGTTGATGTGCAAAACCATCATTGGCTTTGGTTCACCAAACAAAGCCGGTAAAGAAGAGTGTCACGGTGCTCCGTTGGGTGATGCTGAAATTGAAGCAACCCGTAAGGCGCTGGGTTGGGAACATTCTGCGTTTGACATTCCTCAAGATATTTACGCTGGCTGGAACGCCCAAGAAGCCGGCAAAATCAAAGAAGCGGCTTGGGAAGCGAAATTTGCTGCCTATGCGAATGCTTACCCAGAACTGGCCGCTGAATTCACCCGCCGTACCCGTGGTGAACTGCCAGTGAACTGGGAAGCCGAATCTAAGGCATTCATTGAAAACCTGCAACAAAATCCTGCCGCCATTGCCAGCCGCAAAGCATCACAAAATGCACTGGAAGCATTCGGTAAAGTTCTGCCGGAATTTATGGGCGGCTCTGCTGACCTGGCACCCAGTAACCTGACCATGTGGTCTGGTTCCAAGCCACTGAACGAAGTTCAGGACGGTAATTATATTCACTATGGCGTGCGTGAATTCGGCATGTCTGCCATCATGAACGGTATCGCACTGCATGGTGGTTTTGTGCCTTATGGCGCAACATTCCTGATGTTCGTGGAATATGCCCGTAACGCGGTACGTATGGCGGCGCTGATGAAAGCGCGCAGCATCTTCGTTTATACCCACGATTCCATCGGTCTGGGTGAAGATGGCCCGACCCACCAGCCAGTAGAACAGATTGCCAGCCTGCGCGTCACACCAAACATGAGCACATGGCGCCCATGTGACCAAGTTGAATCTGCGGTTGCGTGGAAATATGCCATTGAGCGCAAAGATGGCCCATCTTCACTGATCTTCTCCCGCCAAAATCTGGTACAGCAAGCGCGTACGGCTGAACAATTGGCGAATATCGAGAAAGGCGCTTACATCCTGAAAGATTGTGCAGGTCAGCCTGAGTTGATCTTGATTGCAACGGGTTCTGAAGTCGAACTGGCGGTGAAAGCGGCTGAACAATTGACTGCTGAAGGCCGTCAGGTTCGCGTGGTTTCTATGCCATCGACTGACGCTTTCGATAAGCAGGATGCTGCATATCGTGAAGCCGTGCTGCCAGCGGCAGTTTCTGCCCGTGTTGCTATCGAGGCGGGTATTGCTGATTACTGGTTTAAATATGTTGGTATCAATGGCGCTATCGTTGGCATGAAGACTTTCGGTGAATCCGCGCCTGCTGATGCGCTATTCGAACTGTTTGGTTTCACTGTTGAAAATGTTGTCGCCAAGGCATCAGCTTTGCTGAAATAATCAGCAAATCATCCTGATAAGCGCATTCGTATCAATTTTAGATCGAATGCGCTCTTTTTTTGTTCAACCTTTCCTCTATGATGTGACGAATGGCACTTGCCATCACGCTTGTTTTCTCGTAGTCTGCTTTCGTTAAGGCTGAACCGTTTCAGTTGCGTGTATGGATTAGACGATAAAATGTCTTGTCTGTCACAATCTGATTAATTTTGTGATGAATTATCCGTACAAGCCAGCATTGCTCAGTTATTCTAAGCGGTTGCATGACTACAGAGAAATTCAGGGAGTAACATGACTATCAGGGTAGCGATTAACGGTTTCGGGAGAATCGGGCGCAACGTCTTGCGTGCCCTTTACGAATCCGGGCGTCGGGCTGAAATTTCAGTGATCGCTATTAATGAGTTGGCAGATGCACAGGGCATTGCTCACTTATTGAAATACGATTCCAGTCATGGGCGTTTTGCATGGGATGTACGCCTGAATAATGATTTATTGCAAGTAGGAGATGACAGCATCCGGCTGTTTCATCAACCGGAGATTTCAGCCCTGCCGTGGAAAGAGCTGGGTATTGATATCGTTCTTGACTGTACGGGTAAGTATGGTGAGCGGGCAGACGGAGAGTCGCATATCGCCAGCGGAGCCAAAAAAGTCCTGTTTGCGCATCCGGGAGGCAATAATCTAGATGCAACCGTGGTCTATGGTGTCAATCACCATTTATTGGTTGCCGAAGATTGCATTGTTTCCAATGCCTCCTGTACGACGAACTGTATCATCCCCATCATCAAGGTGTTGGATGATGCGTTCAATATTGAATCGGGTACAGTGACAACCATTCACGCATCAATGAATGATCAACCTGTGATTGATGCTTATCACGGTGATTTACGTCGCACCAGGGCAGCCAGTCAATCCATCATTCCTGTTGATACAAAATTGGCTGCGGGGATCACCCGTATTTTCCCTAAATTCAATGATCGGTTTGAGGCGATTTCTGTTCGAGTGCCCACGATCAACGTGACGGCCATTGACTTGAGCGTGACAGTCCGCACGTCAGTGAATGTTAACGATGTTAACCAGATCCTGCAAACATCAGCGGCCAGAGAGTTTCGTGGTATAGTGGATTATACTGATTTGCCACTGGTTTCAACGGATTTTAACCACGATCCCCACAGTGCCATTGTGGATGGCACACAAACGAGAGTTAGCGGTAATCACCTGATTAAGACGCTTGTGTGGTGTGATAATGAGTGGGGCTTTGCCAATCGCATGATTGATACGACACTGGCAATGGCTGCAACGGGTTTCAAATAATCATTTGTTGTGTCACAAACGGTACACAGCGAAAGATTGAGTAATTTTACAAAGAATCAATGAGAGGATTCACCATGTCTGTAATTAAGATGACTGATTTAGATCTGGCGGGTAAACGTGTATTGATCCGTGCTGATCTGAATGTGCCTGTAAAAGATGGCAAAGTTACCTCTGATGCACGTATCCGTGCGTCTTTGCCGACGATTGAGGCTGCGTTGAGTCAGGGAGCCAAGGTCATGGTTACTTCTCACCTGGGACGCCCGACTGAGGGAGAATACAACGAAGAGTTCTCATTGCAACCTGTCGTTGATTATCTGAAAGAGGCCCTTTCTTCTCCTGTCCGTCTGGAAAAAGACTATCTGGAGGGTGTTGAAGCAGCGGAAGGCGAATTAGTTGTTCTGGAAAACGTTCGCTTCAACAAAGGTGAGAAAAAAGACGATGAAACGTTATCAAAACAGTATGCTGCACTGTGTGATGTGTATGTCATGGATGCGTTTGGCACGGCGCACCGGGCGCAAGCGTCAACCCACGGTGTTGCTAAGTTTGCGCCAATTGCTTGTGCGGGGCCATTGCTGTCCGGTGAACTAGAGGCTTTGGCTAAGGCACTGCGCAGTCCAGCTCGTCCAATGGTGGCGATTGTGGGAGGGTCTAAGGTTTCAACCAAACTGACGGTGCTTGATTCCCTGTCCAAAATTGCCGATCAGCTGATCGTGGGTGGTGGGATTGCCAATACATTTGTTGCTGCGGAAGGGCACAATGTTGGCCGTTCACTGTACGAAGATGATTTGATTCCAGAAGCGAAAAAACTGCTGGAAAGCTGTAATATCCCGGTGCCTACCGATGTGCGTGTGGCGACAGAGTTCTCTGAAACTGCACAAGCAACGCTGAAATCCACCAGTGAAATTAAAGACGAAGAGCAGATCCTTGACTTGGGTGATGCTTCTGCTGAGCGTCTGGCTGAAATCCTGAAAAGCGCCAAGACTATTCTGTGGAATGGGCCGGTGGGCGTTTTTGAATTCCCTAACTTCCGTAAAGGAACCGAAATTATTGCCCGTGCCATTGCTGAGAGCGATGCTTTCTCAATCGCAGGTGGCGGTGATACCCTGGCAGCAATCGATCTGTTCGGAATTGCTGACAAGATCTCTTACATCTCTACGGGTGGTGGTGCTTTCCTTGAATTCGTTGAAGGCAAAAAACTGCCCGCCGTTGTGATGCTGGAAGAACGTGCTAACAGTAACTAAGTTGTAATAGCAGGCAGCATTGACTGCCTGTTCAATGTCAATACAGGACCACGTAACATGTCTAAAATTTTTGATTTCGTAAAACCGGGTGTCATCACTGGTGATGATGTTCAAAAAGTCTTTGCCGTCGCTAAAGAAAATAACTTCGCGTTACCCGCAGTTAACTGCGTCGGTACTGATTCCATCAACGCAGTGTTGGAAACGGCGGCAAAAGTACGTGCTCCGGTCATTATCCAGTTTTCTAACGGCGGTGCGTCTTTCATTGCCGGTAAGGGACTGAAAGCCGAAGGTCAGCAAGCCGCAATTATCGGTGCTATTTCCGGCGCTCATCACGTTCACCAAATGGCAGAACATTACGGTGTGCCTGTTATTCTGCATACTGACCATTGCGCACGTAAACTGCTGCCATGGATCGACGGCCTGCTGGACGCGGGTGAGAAACACTATGCGCAGACTGGCAAGCCACTGTTCTCTTCCCATATGATCGACCTGTCAGAAGAATCATTGGAAGAAAACATTGAGATTTGCAGCCAATATTTGGCACGCATGGCGAAAATCGACATGACGCTGGAAATCGAGCTGGGTTGTACGGGTGGGGAAGAAGACGGCGTTGATAACAGCCATTTGGACAGCTCTTCCCTGTATACTCAGCCGGAAGACGTGGCTTACGCGTATGAGAAACTCAATGCTATCAGCCCACGTTTCACCATCGCGGCTTCTTTCGGTAATGTTCACGGTGTATACAAACCCGGTAATGTTAAACTGACGCCAAAAATCCTGCACAACTCACAGGAATACGTGTCTGAGAAATTCAACCTGCCACACAACAGTCTGGATTTCGTCTTCCACGGTGGTTCCGGTTCTACCGCAGAAGAGATTCAGGAAGCGGTTAGCTACGGTGTCGTCAAAATGAATATTGATACCGATACCCAGTGGGCAACCTGGGAAGGTATTCTGAACTACTACAAAAAGAACGAAGGCTACTTGCAAGGCCAGTTGGGTAACCCGGAAGGGGCGGACAAGCCTAACAAGAAATACTATGATCCGCGTGTTTGGCTGCGTGCCGCTCAGGCGACGATGATTGTTCGTCTGGAACAGGCTTTCAAAGAACTGAATGCAGTTGACGTGCTGTAATAACCCATTGTTATTCAGAAAGCCGTTATTCAGATAATGTAAAAGCTGGCTACATTCTTTTTGAATTAGCCAGCTTGCCCTGAAAAATAAAACTAATCGTTTTCTGGGGTTATATCAAAATAAGTGGGTTCTGCTAATGAGCACTCTTCTGCTGATATAATCGATGAAGCGATTAAAGTAACCGATTTTTTGTGATTATCGATATACGGAATAGAAATTTCTATTGTTTGAGTATACAACTGCCCCCACTCGTTAAACACGATGGGTTTCTTTCCTTTTATTAATTTGCTTCTTTCGATTAAGGAAGAAGTTGCCCGAAATTGATCAAGATGTTTATTTTTCTCGACGGCGGTATTTATCACCTTTTGAGCAACCCACGATTGAATTGTCGCACAATAATCTAAATCGTCGTTTGTTGACGATAAGGAAATACCGGGAACAAAGAGTATTGCAAGTGCAATAAGTTTTTTCATACTATTCTACCACTAATTCTCTATCTACAGATTGGATGATTTCCCTTCTTGCATTCGATCCTACAATGATGCAACCTTCTGATGCTTCACCTGGATGCTCTCTACTATCACCATGAATTCTAAAAAGATTTCTTCCATACATATTATTGCAATCACAAGGTTCTAAAATTATGGTCATCGGCCCCTTACTATTAGTATATCCTCCTATAGTATATCGTCCTCTAGGGAAGAGCCTTTTCCGCGTACTGGTTCTGACACTGGATTATTTTTATGAGTTCCTTTACCACTATAACCACGATCAATTAATCGATCGTTATGGTATAATTCACCTGAGTATTGATGATAAGTCCAAACCATTTAAAACTCCTTTTTATATTTCTATGGAATTATGTTTAGCACTTTGTTACAAAGTACTATATGTGTTTATTTTATCATTTATTTTTTGCAATGTTCAATTATTCTTATGGTTTGTTTTTGAAAAGATGATTTTACCTAAAAATTTTCATTTATTATATTACAATATTCTGTTTTATATTCTTAATTTCAGCTAAGTGAATTGCTTAAAGTAATATATATTCGTTTGCTTCGAGAATACATATTTGTATTATACGTATTATTTATGCGAATCCATTGTTATTTATCGCCTATATAAAGAAGCATATTCTTTATCTTAAAAAGGAAAAATTCCGCCCGTTATTTTAATTATCAACGAGCGGGGAATTTATTTAATTAAACAGAGTTAGGCCAATTACGCTTTCATAATCCTGTTCAGCCACGGCACCATAACGGCCATAATCACGGCGACAATCAGCGTGGCAATCCCGATTTTACCAAAAACGCCGGTATAAATTGGCAGGGTTTGCAGGGGATTGGTTACGCCTTCCGGTGCGGCAGTAAAGGTTGCCACATAGCTACCCAATACGGATGCGGCGGCTTGTGACAGGAACCACATGCCCAGAATAAAACCTGTCAGATAGCTAGGCACAAACGTCGCGACCATTGCCAGCCCCAATGCACTGATCATCAACTCCCCGACGCTCTGGAACAGATAGACCAGCACGATAAACCACGGGGATGTCATACCCTGCTGATCAGCAAATAAACCAGAGGCAGCGGCGGTCAGGAAGCCCAGCGAGCACAGGAACATGCCGAAGGTGAATTTGGTTGGCATGGAAAAATCTTTACCTTTGGCACCCAGTTTGGTGTAAACCACGGCCAAGAGCGGGCTGACGATAATGATCCAGAATGGATTCAATGCCTGAAAACTGATGGGATTGATATTAAAACCCAGAATCTGATGGTGAACGTTGTTGATGGCAAAAAAGTTGAGGGAGGTTGGCATCTGGTTATACAGGATATAGAACACGATGGCTTGCAGCATCAAAATAAATGCCACAAACATTTTATTGCGGCCGATCCTGTCCTGTTTGAATGCCTGCCAGAAAAAAATCCCCACAACAACAATCGAAATTGCCATAAGGACAATATTGGCAATTTGGATATTGTGCAATAGCCATGCACAGACGCCAATCATAGCCACAGTGCCAATCAAAACTAAGAGCAGGGTGAGGTAGTTAAGAGGGGCATGGTCGGGCTCAGAACCGATATTATGTATCATACGGCGGCAGGCAATATAAACCAGCAGGGCGATAATCAGGCCAATCCCGCAGATATTATAGGTAATGGCATAACCATATTTTTCCGCAATGACGGGGGCAAGTGAAAGAGAAACCAGCGATCCCAGATTGATGGACATATAGAAGAGCGTAAATGCGCCATCTAAACGTGGATCTTGCGGCGGGTAGCATTTTGCCAGCAGGCTGGCCGGATTGGCTTTGAAAAGGCCATTACCGACAGCGACAGTTCCCAAAGCATAAAAAATCAGCTCAGGTTTCATGATGGAAAGGCCAATCATGAAATAGCCAATTGCCAGTACAATGACACCCAGAACAAGGGTTCGTTTTGTTCCCAATAAGTGATCACCAACATAGCCACCGATGGAAATCAGGCCGTAAACCAGTGCAGTAAATGCACCGAAAGTAATAAATGATTGTGTTTCTGAAAACCCAAGTTGTTGAACGAAGTAAACAGCAAGAATGCCTTGGACGCCGTAGTAGCCAAATCTTTCCCATAATTCCACAAAAAAGATCATAAAAAAGGGTTTGGGTTGATCCCATAAACCGACCGGAGCGGTTTTACTCATAGCGAATGCCTCTATATAGGTATTATTTCGATGGCAATACATCCAGATGATTGTACTGTTGTTAACATTCATGTAACGCAATGTATCGCGTGGGTTGTGATTTTGTTTATTTAATCAAGGTGATCGTGAAGCGAGGGAGGTTAATATACTAGTATGCTATCTTCTCAACGGTGGATCACACTAACGAAAAAAGTAATACCATATTTGGCATAATATTCACTAAATGAATATCAAAAAGGTTTAATGTGAGGATTGTATGCTTGTAAATAAATCAAATTGGTTGCTATTTGTTCTTATTTGCTTGTTGTGTGTTGAGATCTGGTCGGTGAAATAAAGATGAGCATGAGGCGGGATCATCAGTGTCTATATATTAAATTTTTGTTATGTATTGTGCTGTCTGTTTCGATTGATGAAACGAGATTGAGGATTTTCAGATTGGGATTTATCGAAATTTTTCTATTCAACCTTACTTCTAACACTCACGGTCGAGCATTTTCCGTCTAACCTATTTCTTGAACAAGGAAATATAAAAATGATCTCATTTGATGTCCGCGATTTTTAAAACATTACTGATGTTTTTTATACTCCGCAGGCGTTGCCGCAACCAATTTTTTAAAGTTCCGATGAAAATGACTTTGGTCATTAAAACCTAACTCAGTTGCTACAGATGCTATTTTCATTCCTTGTTTCAAAAGAATTTTTGCTTCATTTATGCGCATGGCGATTTGCATAGCATGTGGGGTAATACCATAGGTCTTGCGAAAAGCATGGATAATGTGGAATTCACTCAATTGAGCATGAATAGCAATATCCTTTACCGATATATTGCTTCGAAAATTTTCACAAATATATTCATACGTA
>NZ_JAQRFK010000087.1 GCF_028598745.1 Xenorhabdus sp. IM139775 | reverse complement strand
CGTTCTTTCGCCTTTCGGCGTTAGACAGTGTCTTGCGAGTGCCCACACAGATTGTCTGATTAATTTGTTAAAGAGCGGTGGCAACCGGGCGTTTCTGCCGGGTTGCGAGGCTGCGTATCTTACGCTTTTCGCCTCCGGAGTCAAGCATTTATTTTCGCTTTCTTCCTGCTGCCCTTCGCGGCCGGTCTTGGCTTGGCGTCGGTCAGTGGTGGCGCATTATAGGGAGTTTTACGGCGCTGACAATAGTTTTTTTGAATTTCTTTTCCGTTCGTGGTTTTTTTCCTCAAAACGGGGTAATAACCAGCAAGAAGACGATTTTTAAAGCGCTTTATCACACGATATTTGCAAAAACTCCTCAGAAAAACGATCTACCTGTTCCCAATCGGTATATTCGATTTCTTTTGTTGTATCTGTTTCTCCTCCGGTCATACGCATAATGAACTGAATCATGATGCGATCCAACCAACGATAGCGTGGATAAAGTAGCGCTCCCGCAAAGACGCCACATAAATCAGGTTGCCACGGGCTTTTTATTAAAAACTTACGTACATAAGAGTTCGTCTCTGGTGTCCTTTTTTCTGGCTTTCTCGCCGTTAAATTGACACCAAAGAAGGCGGTTGGCATTTGGTTCAATGGTTTTTGATGGCGAATGACAAAATTATGCAATATGGAATTGAAACGGCCATAACGTATTGATGCACCTATCATGACTTTTTGATAAGGCAGCAAATTGACCTGCTTCACTGTTGAAAGATCTCTTAAATCACACTGAATACCAGCACGGCGGAGATTCTCTGCGATACGAGTAACAATTTTTCTGGTCTGTCCATCCTGAGTAGAATAGAGCAACAAATAGCTCATAGATACGCCCTTATTAATCTGAGTTTCACATATAAAGATGAATCACTATCTACGCCGCGCCACCGCAGCACTATTCGCGCCAAAAAGTTGGGGTAAACAGGACTAATAATGTGAACACTTCCAAACGTCCAAATAGCATAGTGACAACCAATACCCATTTAGCCATCGGATTCATCGTCGTAAAGTTATCAGCAACGCTACCCAATCCTGGCCCCAAGTTATTCAATGTTGCTGCGATGGCAGAAAAAGCAGAAAATTCATCAACCCCCGTTGCGATCAGTAACAACATGCTAATGACGAAGACTAGCGCGTAAGCTGAAAAAAAGCCCCATACTGCTTCAATAATTCGTTCCGGCAACGCCCGTCGTCCTAATTTAATGGTGTATACCGCGTTCGGATGCACTAAACGCTTTAATTCACGCGAGCCTTGCAAGAACAACAACAAGATACGGATAACTTTGAGACCGCCTCCCGTCGAACCCGCACATCCTCCTATAAATGCAGAACATAACAGCAGGAAAGGTAAAAACAGTGGCCAATGGGCAAAAGTGTCAGTGGTAAATCCAGCCGTGGTCGCCATAGAGACAACCTGAAAGAAAGCGTGATTCAATGCTTCCAATTCTGATTCATAAACGGAATGTTGCCAGAGTATCAGTATGCAGATTGCCAATAATGCCAACTGAATAGTAATGAACATACGAAACTCAGGATCACGCCAATAAACTTTCAAACTTCGGCCAGAAAGAACGGCGAAATGCAGACCAAAATTACAGCCTGAAATTAATAAGAAAATGGCAATAATCGTGTTGATGACCGGACTATTGAAAAAGCCAATACTGGCATCATGAGTGGAAAATCCACCAATAGCGATGGTAGAAAAACTATGGGAAATCGCATCGAATACCGACATCCCCGCGCCCCAAAGCGCCAGTGCGCAGGCTATGGTCAACAAGACATAAATCAGCCAGAGCGTTTTTGCCGTTTCTGCGATACGGGGACGCATTTTATTGTCTTTCAATGGCCCCGGCATTTCTGCCCGATAAAGCTGCATCCCCCCAACGCCAAGCAGCGGCAAGATCGCCACAGCCAGCACGATAATCCCCATGCCTCCCAACCATTGCAACATTTGTCGGTAGAACAGAATTGCCTTGGGCAGGGAATCAAGGCCAACAAGCGTCGTGGCCCCAGTCGTCGTCAAACCGGAAAATGATTCAAAAAAGGCATCTGTGACTGAAAGATTGGGTTTTTCAGAGAAAATAAATGGCAATGCCCCCACACTTCCCAACACAGTCCAAAACAGGACGACAATCAAAAAACCCTCTTTCGGTTTAAGATCATATTTTTGTTCACGATTAGGCACCCACAATATTAAGCCAATGACGAGGGAAAAGATGAATGTCTGGCTAAATGCCCTGCCTGCGCCATCGCGATAAATCAATGCCACCAAGCCCGGAATAATCATTGTGACAGAGAAAAGAATGACAAGTAGCCCAACAATGCGGGTTATGGCGCGAAAATGCATCCGGCTGGTTCCTTAGAAATCCGATATGACGAAATAATTACGATTTTGGTGTTAAAAACAGCGCTCCACGGCTCAAATCCCGCAATTTATCACCTATCTCCCCGACAAGGGTAGCTGGCAGCGAGACTTGCAAAGTGACATTTTCAGCATAATCACTGGCGATCACTTGCCCTGAGAATTGGTGTAGCAACTGTTCTACCATTGAAATATGCGAGTACTCACACTGTAACTGATACAACTTCTGCGGCACTTTGTATTCGGTCTGCAACAATTTCAGCGCTTGCTGCACACCATTGCCATAGGCTTTTACCAACCCCCCCGTCCCCAGTTTTATGCCGCCAAAATAGCGAACAGAGACAGCGGTAATTTCACCCAGGCCACTTCCTATTAACTGGGCAATCATAGGCTTACCGGCCGTTCCGGTAGGTTCACCATCATCAGAAAATCCCAGCTGTTGGGAATCATCCGGTGCACCTGCCACAAAAGCCCAGCAATGATGCCGGGCATCAGGATATTGCGCTTTGATATTTTGGATAAATAATTTAGCCTCATCTACCCCGCTGGTATGCTCCAGCAGGGTAATGAAATGACTCTTTTTTATTTCTTCAGTAAAGCTGACTGAAGCCGCAGGGATCAAATAAGGCTTCATCAGGATAATTGTAAGTCTCTGGTCATATTTTCAATTTTTCCATCGTGGATCACGATGTTATCTTCGATACGGATCCCGCCGTAATGTTTCAACATATCGATTTTTTTCCAATCAAAATGCTGGCGATATTCGCTTTCACGCCACTGCGCCAATAAAGTTTCAATGAAATAGATACCCGGCTCAATGGTCAAAACCATCCCCGGCTCCAAGATACGGGTACAACGCAAATAAGGATATTGTTCCGGTGCCGCCTGATGGTTTCCTCTGTCATCTTGCATAAATCCAGCCGCATCATGCACCTGCAAACCCAGGGGATGACCAAGCCCATGTGGGAAAAATGGTGTTGTCAACCCTTTTTCAACCATGCCCCCTTCACTGATACCATGAACAATATCATGTTTTTTCAGTATGTTGGCTATGCGTTGATGCATATTAATATGGTAGTCGGTATATCGAACTCCCGTTTTCATTGTGCCGATGAGCGCCTGCTGTTCTTCATTCAGATCCTTGATGAGTGAAGCGAAATCATTATTCGGTTTTGCTGCATAGGTTCTGGTGATATCCGCAGCATAACCATGATATTCCGCGCCGGCATCAATTAAGAAGCTGCGAATTTCAGCGGGCACTCTCTGTTGTAATTTGTTGTAATGCAAAACCGCCGTATTTTCATTTAAGGCGATAATATTATCATAAGGAACATCAGTATCGCGGTGCCCTGTTGCCATCAAATAAAACATATTGATTTCGAATTCGCTCACGCCAGACAGAAAAGCATCATAGGCGGCCTGATGACCATTAACGGCCGTTTTCTGAGCCTCACGCATACACGCCAATTCGTAATCTGTTTTATATGAACGATGGTAATCCAAATGGTTCAAGACGGCTTTGGGGTTGATATTATGATCAAGAATGCCCAAAGATTTAGCGCGCTCAGTTTGTTCACCAATATAAGCGGTGTTCTGTTTTGATAATCCATTCAGTTTGGTGCTGATATCTTCAGCGCTTGCCAAATGAAACATATCTATTTCGTCAGTCCAGTAGCCATTGGGCAGTGGTTCTACACTATGCCAATAATCTACGGGTGAATAAAACCAGAGCTTAGGTTTACTGACACCATCAACCCACAACCAGCAATTCGGTACTTTGGTCACAGGCACCCAAGCCTTAAAGTGTGCATTGACCTTAAACGGGTAATGGCTGTCATCAAGAAAAACCCGTAATGATTCACCTGAATGAATAAGCAGGGCGTCAAGCTGAGTTCGAGCCAAGAGTTCGCGGACACGTTTTTGTAGGGTTTTAATATGTTCTTGGTACAGAGATGCTAACTTTTCCATCTTAATTAGCCTTTTGATTTTTTGGCAGGAGCTTAAATATTACCACAATTCATTCTAGTGGGAGCTATCCTGTGAAAAACACCCTTTCTGAAAATGAGCAAATATATTTATATTTTTCAAAGTACTAACAAAAAACATTGCTTCCTGCCATAAATCTTACCTGTGATCCGCCCTACAAAAAAATAATCATTAGTTTGCATTAAATTAACACAGTAATCACAATCAACCACATCTGGTCATACCAGATGGTATGCACTCATTGAGGAGAATGACATGCTCTACCTAAGTGAAACTATTCAATTAAAATGGCTGAAAGATGGCATTGCTGAACTGATCTTCAATGCGCCGGCTGCCATTAATAAATTAGATACAAAAACGGTTACGTCACTGGATAAGGCCGTTGCTGCCCTTGAGCAAGAGACTGAACTAAAAGGGTTGCTGATACGCTCTGAAAAAGCAGCGTTTATTGTCGGCGCAGACATCACAGAATTTCTATCGTTATTCAATGCACCAGCAGAAAAACTGCACGAATTACTGAATCTCGCCAATAACATTTTTAACCGCATAGAAGATCTCCCTGTTCCCACGCTGTCCGCTATCAATGGCTACGCCCTTGGCGGTGGGTGTGAATTAGTCCTTTCAACAGATTTTCGTATCGCATCCCCGGATCTTCACATCGGATTGCCAGAAACTAAACTGGGCATTATGCCGGGGTTCGGTGGTTCTGTCCGTCTGCCACGCTTGATTGGTACAGATAATGCTCTCGAAATCATCTCCGCCGGAAAAGATATTAGCGCTGAAGAAGCGCTGAAAAATGGTTTGGTTGATGCTGTCGTTCCTGCCGAAAAACTACGTGACTCTGCGGTTTCAGTTTTGGAGCAAGCCATTCGGGGAGATTTGGATTGGAAAGCCGCCCGTCAGCCCAAACTGATGCCACTGAATCTCAATGAGATCGAACGTACCATGAGTTTCACCGTGGCAAAAGGGATGGTGATGAAAGTGGCCGGCCCTCATTATCCAGCGCCCATTACTGCGGTAAAAACCATTGAAAAAGGGGCGACACTGGGACGCGATGAAGCCCTGAAACTGGAATCCGCCAGTTTTGTATCATTAGCACACACCCCTGTCGCCCGTGCTTTAGTCGGTATCTTCCTGAATGACCAATACGTTAAAGGGCTGGCGAAAAAACATCTGCAAGCTGTCACAACGCCTGAACATGCGGCGGTATTGGGTGCCGGAATTATGGGCGGGGGGATTGCCTATCAATCAGCGCGCAAGGGCATTCCTGTCTTGATGAAAGACATCAATCAAAAAGCGCTGGATTTAGGTGTCAATGAAGCGGCCAAGTTGCTGAATAAACAATTTGAGCGTGGACGCTTAAATGCCATGAAAATGGCCAAGATTCTGGCATCCATTCAACCCACCCTGAATTATGCCGGTATTGAGCAATCCCAAATTGTGGTTGAAGCGGTAGTTGAAAATCCTAAAATCAAAGCAGCGGTTCTGGCAGAAGCAGAATCACATCTGAGCGATGACTGTATTCTGGCTTCGAATACTTCCACTATCCCCATCACTGAATTAGCAAAATCACTAAAACGCCCGGAAAACTTCTGTGGTATGCATTTCTTCAACCCAGTACATCGTATGCCGCTGGTTGAAATCATCCGTGGAGAAAAAACCTCAGATAAGACGATTTCAAGCGTTGTCGCGTATGCCAGTAAAATGGGTAAAACCCCCATCGTGGTTAACGATTGCCCGGGTTTCTTCGTCAACCGCATATTATTCCCTTATCTGGCTGGTTTTGGCATGTTGCTGCGTGATGGTGGTGATTTCCGCCAAATCGACAAAATCATGGAAAAAGAGTTTGGCTGGCCAATGGGTCCCGCTTATCTGATTGATGTTGTCGGCATTGACACTGCTCACCATGCACAGGCGGTTATGGCCCAAGGTTTCCCGAACCGCATGAACCGTGATTATCGGGATGCCATTGACGTTTTATTTGAAAATCAGCGTTATGGTCAGAAAAATGGCGTTGGTTTTTATAAGTATGCTCAAGACAAAAAAGGCAAACCGAAAAAAGCGCTGGATGAAACAACCGATCAATTACTGGCGGGCATCAGCAAACCGAAACAGACCTTCTCTGGCGAAGAGATCATTGCCCGGACGATGATCCCGATGATTAACGAAGTTGTCCGTTGCCTGGAAGAAGGTGTCATTGCCAGCCCGGCAGAAGCCGATATGGCACTGGTCTATGGTTTGGGCTTCCCTCCATTCCACGGTGGTGTTTTCCGTTATCTGGATACGATGGGAAGCGCAGCTTACGTGAAGATGGCAGAAAGTTATGCGCACTTGGGCGCACTCTATCACGTACCCGCCGGCCTGAAAGCAAAATCCGAAAGCAATGAAAGTTACTACCCTGCACCAGCAGAACTTGCTGTTAATCCAGGTGAAAAAGCGTGAGGTCTGAAAACATGGAAAACGTAGTTATTATTGATGGTATCCGTACCCCAATGGGGCGCTCAAAAGGTGGTGTATTCCGTCAGGTCCGTGCCGAAGATCTCTCTGCACATCTGATGAAATCCATACTTAAGCGCAATCCTGCCGTTAAACCTGAAGATATTGATGACATCTCTTGGGGATGTGTGCAACAAACTCTGGAACAAGGGTTCAATATTGCACGTAACGCTGCACTGCTGGCAGGAATTCCCCATTCCGTTCCTGCGGTCACGGTTAACCGCCTTTGTGGTTCTTCAATGCAATCACTGCACGACGGCGCCCGCATGATCATGACTGGCGATGCCGGTATCGTTATGGTCGGCGGTGTTGAACACATGGGGCATGTTCCCATGACACACGGTGTCGACTTTCATCCTAAATTAAGCCGCAACGTTGCCAAAGCAGCGGGTGTTATGGGACTGACAGCCGAAATGCTGGCCAAAATGTATAATATCAGCCGTGAAATGCAGGATGAGTTTGCCCTGCGTTCTCATCAACGCGCGACACAAGCCACCGAATCAAAGGCGTTCGCCAGCGAAATCGTTCCTATATATGGACATGATGCAGACGGGAATATAAAACTCGTCAATTTCGATGAAGTGATCCGTTCAGATACTAGCCTAAGAGATTTGGCTGCGCTGCGTCCTGTTTTTGATCCTGTCACCGGAAGTGTGACTGCGGGTAACTCCTCAGCACTTTCTGATGGTGCCTCTGCCATGCTGATCATGAGCGAAAGCAAAGCTAAAGAGTTAGGGTTAAAGCCTCGCGCCCGTATCCGCTCAATGGCGGTTGTCGGTTGTGATCCTTCTATCATGGGTTATGGGCCTGTGCCTGCCACACAAATGGCCTTGAAGAAAGCCCGATTAAGTCTTGCGGACATTGGCGTCATGGAATTGAACGAAGCATTTGCTGCACAATCCTTGGCTTGCCTGAAGGGACTGAACCTGATGGATAGCATGGATGACAGAATCAACCTGCATGGTGGCGCGATTGCCCTTGGTCATCCATTAGGATGTTCTGGTACCCGCATTACAACCACCCTGCTTAACTTGATGGAACGTAAAGATGTTCAGTTCGGGCTATCAACCATGTGCATCGGGTTAGGCCAAGGTATTGCCACGATTATTGAAAGAGTATAGCGATCAACAGTTGGCGACTTGCCTATAGAGCGCAGCCGGCCTGACGATTGATATTTAATCGGTTTTTCCCTTGTCTGTCTTTTCTATTGCATCACTCGAATAAGTTGTTGCCGTAGTTTCCCGCCTGTCAGGGGCGGGTTTTTTATTTCTTATCGTCAACAGCTCTGGTAAACGGCTCAAATAAACTCAAACGCATCTCCATACATGCGATCAACAGAGGCATCACGTTCACTACAGAACCGTTCACGGGCAATTTTCGCCATCTCAAAGCGGCCGGCAATATAGATATCATGGTTTGCCAAACTGCCAAAATCTTCTAAAACTGCACTCAGCACGGTGCCCGTTCTCCCACGCCAGTGTTCATCAACCTGCTCAACGACAGGAACAATGGTCAAATTGGGATAACGCTCACTCAATGACTGCAACTCATCCAAATCATAAAGGTGTTGCAGCTCTCGTCCGCCCCAATAGATAGCAATTTCACGATTAGGATTTTTTTCCAATGCGGCCAATAAGATAGAACGTGTATATGAGAATCCCGTTCCACCCGCAATCAATAGCATCGGATTTTCGCTGTCTTCACGAAACCATGCCTGACCGTGTGGAATATCAATATCAATGACTTTTTGGTCCAAAATCCTATCCATTACCGCCATTGCATAGAGATTTAGCTCAGAAGCCCCAATATGCAGCTCAATAAGCTGTTTTTCTGATGGTGGTGATGCCATGGAGAAAGGGCGCTTATCCCTTTCATCCATGATCACCATCAAATATTGTCCTGCACGGAAAGAAAAAGGCGAATCAGGTAATAAACGAACCCGATAAACTGTATCTGTAATGGAGTCAACCGATGTTACTTTACAGCTTAATGTTGTCATGCGTTCCCTCTTATCGCTTCAAAATATCTAATTGATCCCAAATTTCATCGACACGGACCCGAATCTCATCGCTCATCACTATCGGGCGCCCCCATTCCCTTTGTGTCTCTCCTGGCCATTTATTGGTTGCATCTAACCCCATTTTTGAGCCTAACCCAGAAACAGGAGAGGCAAAATCGAGATAGTCAATGGGTGTATTTTCCATTAAGACCGTATCTCTCTGCGGGTCCATTCGCGTTGTTATCGCCCAGATGACATCATTCCAGTCACGCGCATTGATATCATCATCACAAACGATAACAAATTTTGTATACATAAATTGCCTCAGATATGACCAAACCCCCATCATCACTCGCTTGGCATGACCTGCATACTGTTTTTTCATTGTCACGATCGCGAGTCGATAAGAGCAACCCTCTGGCGGCAAGTAAAAATCCACAATTTCAGGAAATTGTTTTTGTAATATTGGCACCAGAACTTCATTCAACGCAACACCCAACACCGCAGGTTCATCCGGCGGACGCCCGGTGTAAGTGGAGTGATAGATAGCATCGCTGCGTTGAGTGATATGGGTTACCGTCAATACCGGGAACATATCGACTTCATTGTAATAGCCGGTATGATCACCATATGGCCCTTCCGGGGCCATTTCACCCGGCTCAATATAACCTTCAAGGATAATTTCAGCGCTGGCAGGCACTTCCAGATCGTTGGATAGACATTTCACGACTTCCGTTTTATGCCCACGCAATAATCCAGCAAACGCATATTCAGACAAAGTATCGGGAATCGGGGTCACCGCGCCCAATATCGTGGCAGGATCAGCGCCTAACGCAACAGCCACCGGAAAACGCTCTCCCGGATGTGCATGACACCACTCCTGAAAATCAAGTGCACCGCCACGATGTGATAACCAGCGCATGATCAGTTTGTTTTTGCCCAACACCTGTTGACGGTAGATGCCCAAGTTCTGGCGCTCTTTATTCGGCCCCTTAGTCACCGTCAATCCCCATGTAATCAATGGCGCGGCATCTTCTGGCCAACAATGCATAACAGGGATACGGGTGAGATCCACCTCATCTCCCGCCCAAACCTGCTCCTGACAAGGTGCAGAGTTAAGGCGTTTGGTTGGCATGTTCAAAACCTGTTTGAATTTCGGCAGTTTATCGACCAAATCACGAAAGCCTTTTGGTGGTTCAGGCTCTTTAAGGAAAGCCAATAACTTACCCACATCATGCAGTGCCTTAACATCATCCTGTCCCATTCCCATGGCAACACGCTTAGGTGTCCCAAACAAGTTGCATAACACAGGCATCGAATATCCCTTAGGATTTTCAAATAATAAGGCAGGGCCACCGGCACGAAGAGTACGATCTGCAATTTCAGTCATTTCCAGATAGGGATCAACTTCCATCTGAATACGTTTTAATTCACCTGATTGTTCTAACAAGGAAAGAAAGTCTCTTAAATCGCGATATTTCATATTATTCATTTGTGCCGATTTTTTAGGAGGGAAAGTTATTATAATCCCTCTCATGAGGGTTACAAGGTAAACTCATAACCAGCTAAAAGGCAATGGATTTAGTGCAATCTTGTGGGGCAGATTCCTCAGATACAGGGAAATGATGCAAAACGCTGCAATTTGTTCATCGTGCGTTGCTCCCCTATGTCCGCAGATATAGTATGGCATTGGGTAACTTGGCAACTGAAAAATACCGATAACGTAATACCCGGACTTTTATAGAAATAAGCACGGTAGAATATAAAAAAATACGACTTACACTTTAAATAACTTCTACTTTTATTGATGACCCCTTAGTACTGGTTTTGTTATGCTAGACATTCTACGTAACGGAGTCGAAATATTATGGGAAATTGGTATCTTCTTTACTGTAAACGTGGGCAAATCTCTAGGGCAATAGAGAACTTAGAGAGACAAGACGTTATTTGCCTAACACCTACAGCCAAAATTGAAAAAATCATTCGGGGTAAACGAACCACCGTTATTGAACCACTGTTTCCCAATTATCTGTTTGTTCACTTTGATCCTGAAGTTATTCATACCACGACCGTTAACTCAACCCGTGGTGTCAATAATTTTGTTCGGTTCAGCACTTATCCGGCCATTGTTCCACAGACATTAATTGATGAATTAATGTCTGTGACTGAGCAAGAGTATATTGCACCTGAAACCCCAATTACGGGGGATACGGTCTTGATCACTGAGGGGATCTTCGAAGGCATTCAAGCAATTTATAACGAACCAGATGGGGAAACCCGTTCTATTCTCTTGCTGAATATTCTCAATAAAGAAGTTTCTAAGGTTTTGGATAATAAGTACTTCATCAAAGTCTAATTAAGAAACGGGCAAAGTTGCCCGTTTTCTTTTCATTATTTATTTTCTATTTCACCCTATCCATATACCCTATAAACTTC
>NZ_JAQRFK010000086.1 GCF_028598745.1 Xenorhabdus sp. IM139775 | reverse complement strand
ACCAATGAAAGTCTTTGCGTTTTATTTATGGAATTATTTTCTATACTGATAATATTCTTATTAAGTCATTTGAAAATGTTTGTTTATTGTTACAAACATGTAATCACGTCTGGCTCATTGTCTGAATGACACCGATTTTGTGCCTGAACATTCAGCTATGTTATACTGCGCCGCTCCATGTAATCCCTGATATCCTGAAACACCTTCTATCTGGTGTACTGAAAAAGCAAAAACAGACCCCAAAATGCACGAAAATAAAGAATTAAAAAATATCTCTGAAATCAACGGAAAAGCCCATAAATTCAAACCTTCCCGCTTCTCCGTTGCACCCATGCTCGACTGGACTGACCGCCATTGCCGTTACTTCCATCGCCTATTAAGCAAGGAAGCGTTGCTTTATACGGAAATGGTCACAACGGGCGCGATTATTCACGGTAAAGGGAATTATCTGGCTTATAACGAGCAAGAGCATCCGTTGGCACTGCAATTAGGGGGCAGTGATCCTCAGGCATTGGCGCAGTGTGCCAAGATCGCGCAGGAAAGGGGTTACGATGAAATCAATCTGAATGTCGGTTGTCCTTCTGATCGTGTGCAGAATGGGCGTTTTGGGGCTTGTCTGATGGGAGAAGCAGCGCTGGTAGCCGATTGTGTCAAGGCAATGCAAGATGTTGTGGATATCCCTGTTACCGTTAAAACCCGCATCGGAATTGATGAACAAGATAGTTACGAGTTTCTGTGTGATTTCATTGCTACCGTCGTGAAAGACAGTGATTGTGATAACTTTGTTATTCATGCGCGTAAAGCGTGGCTGTCTGGTTTAAGTCCAAAAGAAAATCGCGAAATTCCGCCTTTGGATTACCCACGAGTTTATCAATTAAAACAAGATTTCCCACAACTGACACTTTCAATTAATGGTGGCATTAAATCGTTGGAAGAAGCGAAGCAGCACTTGCAGTATGTCGATGGCGTAATGATTGGGCGGGAAGCCTATCAGAATCCATCTCTTCTGGCACATGTGGATCGTGAATTGTTTGACCAAACCGTTCCCGTGACCAATACGGTTGATGCGGTTAAGGTGCTTTATCCTTATATTGAACAAGAGTTGTCAAAAGGCACTTATTTAGGGCATATCACTCGCCATATTTTAGGCATTTTTCAGGGAATTCCGGGCGCACGTCAGTGGCGTCGTCATTTAAGTGAAAACGCCCACAAACCGGGCGCTGATATTAGGGTGATTGAAAAAGCGCTGGAAATGGTGACAGAGCGGATATAATCCGCTCAGGTGCTTTATGGGATCAATAAGCTTGAACCGTGAGTGGCGCGGCTTTCCAGTGTCTGGTGTGCTCTTACCGCTTCACTCAGGGGAAATTTCTGATCCTCTGGTACATCCACATTGATTTTGCCGCTGGCAATTAAATCAAATAGTGCCTTGCTGGCTTCTGCCAACTCTTCGCGGCTGGTGATATAGCCATTAATAGAAGGGCGGGTGAGAAACAGCGAACCTTTCTGATTGAGGATACCTAAATTTACCCCTGTAACCGGCCCCGAGGCGTTGCCGAAACTGACCATCAAACCTTGGCGTTTCAGGCAATCGAGTGAATCGAGCCATGTCTCCTTGCCGACAGAATCATAGACAACGCCGACTTTCTCCCCGCCAGTAAACGCTAAGACACGTTCCACAATATTCTCGCGACGATAGTTGATGGTTTGCCATGCTCCCGCTGCTCCGGCGAGCGCCGCTTTTTCGTCTGAACCCACAGTTCCAATCAACTTCGCCCCCAATGCTTTTGCCCACTGGCAGGCAATTAAACCAACGCCACCGGCAGCGGCATGGAACAGAATGGTTTCTTCCGCCTGTAGTTTATAGGTCAGATTGAACAGATAATAAACGGTTAAGCCTTTTAAAAATGACGCAGCCGCTTGTTCAAATGAGATCTCATCAGGCAACAAGGCTAATTTGCTTTCAGGGACGTTATGTATTTCACTGTAAGCACCTGAGGCAGACTGGGCATAAACCACACGATCACCGACTTTAATGGATGTCACTTTTGAGCCAACTTGAGTGACAACCCCAGCGGCTTCTGTTCCCAATCCGGTGGGCAGGCTGGCTGGTGGATATAATCCACTGCGTATGTAAGTATCAATATAATTAATGCCGATAGCTCTGTTTTCGACTTGTACTTCATCAGGCGCAGGGGCAGCAGGTGTAAATTCACAATATCGGAGTACTTCTGGGCCGCCTATAGCAGAAAATTCAATGTGTTTTGCCATGGTAACGCTCTCATTATGTTAAAAATATTGGGAACAACCTCGCATGTTTGCATTGCAATGACTGCAAATAGCGTCAATGTATCCGAAATCATTGCAGACTATATATATTTACTCAAGGTTGTTTTGATGACGTATACTGATGGACTATTTCGTTTTTTATTTAGTGAATTGATGCGGTATACATGGCTGGGAAAAAACCAACTAACAACAGTATGGCTGAACCAAAAGATCGCCAAGTGGAAGGGCTGAAACTTCCACCACACTCTTTGGAAGCAGAGCAATCCGTGTTAGGCGGTTTGATGCTGGATAATGAACGTTGGGATAATGTATCCGAGCGGGTGGTCAGTAATGATTTCTTCAGCCGTCCACACAGGCGTATTTTCGCTGAAATGCAGCGTTTGCTCGAAACGGGCAAGCCTATTGACCTGATCACATTATCGGAATCCCTTGAACAGAATGGTGAGCTCGATAATGTCGGCGGGTTCGCTTATCTGGCCGAATTGTCAAAAAATACCCCAAGTGCGGCGAATATCAACGCTTATGCTGATATTGTCCGTGAACGTGCCGTCGTAAGGGATATGATCGCGGTAGCAAATGAAATTGCGGATGCGGGGTACGATCCACAAGGGCGAACCAGCGAAGAACTGCTGGATTTGGCAGAGTCACGGGTATTCCAGATCGCAGAAAATCGGGCAAATAAAGATGAAGGCCCGAAAGGGATTGAACAGATCCTGGAAGAAACCGTTGAACGCATTGAGAAGCTCTATCAACAGCCACATGACGGCGTAACAGGGGTTTCTACCGGCTATCAAAATTTGGATAAGAAAACTGCGGGCTTGCAGAAATCAGATTTAATTATCGTGGCGGCGCGTCCTTCAATGGGTAAAACGACCTTTGCGATGAACCTGTGTGAAAATGCCGCGATGATGCAGGATAAACCTGTTCTGATTTTCAGCCTTGAGATGCCCGGCAATCAGATCATGACGCGTATGCTGGCGTCCCTGTCCCGTGTCGATCAAACACGTATTCGTACCGGTCAGCTTGATGATGAAGATTGGGCGCGCCTTTCCAGCACCATGGGAATTTTGCTGGAAAAACGCAATATGTATATTGATGACTCATCGGGTCTGACACCAACTGAAGTGCGTTCCCGGGCGCGGCGGGTTTTCCGCGAACATGGCGGGCTTAGCTTAATTATGATCGACTACCTGCAATTGATGCGGGTGCCTTCTATGTCTGACAACCGAACACTGGAAATTGCGGAAATCTCCCGCTCACTGAAAGCACTGGCAAAAGAGCTTCAAGTGCCGGTTGTTGCACTCTCCCAGCTTAACCGTAGTTTGGAGCAGCGGGCCGATAAACGTCCGGTTAACTCTGACTTGCGTGAATCAGGCTCTATCGAACAGGACGCCGACTTGATCATGTTTATCTATCGTGACGAGGTTTATCACGATAACAGTGAACTGAAAGGCGTGGCAGAAATCATCATTGGTAAACAGCGTAACGGCCCTATCGGTACAACAAGGCTGACGTTTAATGGTCAATTTTCACGTTTCGATAATTATGCTGGCCCAAGTTATAGCGACGAATAAACCTAAACATAAAAAAAGGGGATGAAATGAAAGCGGCCACTGCTGTTATCGACCGCCGCGCTCTGCGACACAATTTGCAACAGGTGAGAGCGCAAGCGCCTGACAGTAAACTGATTGTAGTTGTGAAAGCAAACGCTTATGGACATGGTTTATTAGAAACTGCGTACACCATGGAAGATGCTGATTGCTTCGGTGTCGCTCGCATTGGGGAAGCACTTGCCTTGCGCAGTGGCGGAATTGTCAAGCCCATCTTGCTGTTAGAAGGTTTTTTTGACGCAGCGGATCTCCCCGTTTTGGTCGTCAATCATATTGAAACCGTGGTGCACAGTATTGAGCAGCTTGAAGCCTTGGAACAGGCGGATTTGTCTCATCCAATTAAAGTGTGGATGAAACTCGATACCGGTATGCATCGTCTGGGGGTCAGGATCGATGAAGCAGACGCATTTTATCAACGTCTGAGCCGCTGTCGCAACGTTGGGCAACCCGTCAATATCATCAGCCATTTTAGCCGTGCAGATGAGCCGACAGTTGAAACGACGCAGCAACAAATTGAGCGTTTTATGGCCTTTATCGCAGATAAGGCTGGTGAAAAATCCATCTCTGCCTCAGGGGGGATTTTATTATGGCCGAAAGCGCATTTGGATTGGGTTCGTCCCGGTATCATGCTGTACGGGGCATCACCAATGGCAGATAACACGGCTGCTGACTTTAGTTTACGCCCTGCCATGACACTCAAATCCAGCTTAATCGCTGTCCGGCAACACAAAGCGGGTGAAGCCGTGGGATATGGCGGTACGTGGTGCAGTGAACGTGACACATGCCTTGGTGTTGTGGCGATGGGATACGGTGATGGTTATCCCCGCAGTGCCCCGGTCGGTACACCCACATTTATCAATGGCCGGGAAGTCCCACTTGTTGGCCGTGTTTCCATGGATATGATTACGGTGGATCTGGGGCCAGCCTGTCAGGATAAAGTGGGGGATGAAGTCATCCTTTGGGGGAATACCCTGGCGGTTGAAAAAATTGCTGAGTACTCAGGGATTAGCGCTTATGAATTGATGACGAAACTGACTTCACGTGTTGCAATGGAATATCTAGACGAATAATCCGGTAAGCTATATTGTCTATTATTGCCTCTTTTAATCATTCAATAGCAGGGAGTAAACGTTAATGTTCCAACATGTTGATGCGTATGCGGGTGATCCTATCCTATCGTTAATGGAAGAATTTAAAAACGATCCTCGCGCAGAAAAAATTAATCTAAGCATTGGGTTGTATTACGATGAGCAAGGAATAACGCCAAAATTGCAGGCTGTTGCCACGGCTGAAGAACAAATGAGAGCCTTGCTACAATCTGCTTCCCTTTACCTTCCAATGGAAGGATTGCTTGCTTATCGCACAGCGGTTCAGGAATTGCTGTTCGGCAAAGATCATCCATTATTAAATCAGCAGCGTATTGCCACGATCCAAACATTGGGCGGTTCAGGCGCACTGAAAGTCGGCGCTGATTTCTTACACCGTTATTTCCCTGATTCTGAAGTCTGGTGCAGTGATCCAACATGGGAAAACCATGCGGCTATTTTTGCCGGATCAGGCATTAAGGTGAATTATTACCCTTATTTTGATGATAAAACCAAAGGGGTAAAATTTGATGAAATGTTGGCAACATTCAAGCAACTGCCAGCAAAAAGCATTATCTTAATGCACCCTTGTTGTCATAATCCAACAGGTTCAGATCTCACGAATGGTCAATGGGATCAGGTGGTTCAGGTTGCCAAAGAGCGGGAGCTGATCCCATTCCTTGATATCGCTTATCAGGGATTTGCCGATGGCATGGAAGAAGATGCCTACGCGATCCGCGCAATGGCAAATGCGGGCTTGCCTTGTTTGGTCAGCAACTCATTCTCGAAAATTTTCTCGCTGTATGGTGAGCGTGTTGGTGGATTATCCATTATCTGTGATGATACAAAAGCGGCTGAACATGTCTTAGGGCAGTTGAAAGCCGGTGTCCGCCGTATTTACTCCAGCCCGCCAAATTTTGGTGCACAGCTTGTTGCCAGAGTATTGGCTAATCCTGAATTAAAAAATCAATGGCTGAGTGAAGTTGAACGGATGCGCTTGCGTATTCTGGAAATGCGGACAGTATTGGTCAATGCCCTGCAACAAGCCCTGCCAGAGAAAAACGTCGACCATTTATTAAAACAACGTGGCATGTTCAGTTATACCGGATTCAGTCAGGCACAAGTGGCTAGATTGCGTGAAGAATTTGGCGTCTATCTGGTCGGTTCTGGCCGAGTGTGCATGGCTGGCGTGAATCACCATAACGTACAGCGCATTGCCGAGGCGTTTACTGCGGTGAGTCAGTAATTTTTTAACACGTCTCTTTGATTTTAATATCAAACCATTCAATTGAAAAAACGGAAAGCGGCTGGAATTATGCCGCCTTCTGTTTGAATAATTTCAATATAAAAGGATTATTTCTTCAGTAACTGGTAAAACGTTGGGTTGTCATCACATTGTCCACTACCACATTCCAATATGGTAGAAACCAGATTGGCTGCAATCAAAAATGCGAACAAACTCATGGCAATTTTGCCCAATGCTGGTGGAGTATATCTTGCTGAATCCACATTACCTGCTTTCAGCGGCATGATAACTGCGATGGCAATAATAGTCAGAACAGAGACAATGGCAGCCCAAGTATAAAAATGCAGGCCGAAGAAAGTTGAACCATATCCTGTATCTCCCGGCATGATATGGAGGGAAACCTGACGCATGGCAACGAAACCCGTCACAATACAGCCAAGCAGTGAAAAGCTATAATGGGCATTTTTTATGCCAAAATAAATATTAAATAAAAAGCCAAAGCCAATCATGATAATGCCTGCCCGCTGTAATAAACATAATGGGCAGGGAAGTTCAAAACGTGCTAATTGATAATAAAACGCGACGATCAAAATCACACTAATACCGAACAGACCCAGAATATTCAAGGCCATTGCGAGGTTAATATTACGCGGTGCTGACAGTGTATTATTCATTACGGCCTCCGGTTAGAAAGAAAGATTTAAGGCATCAGTTGCATGATATTTAAACCAAAATACCGTGATGATGAATAAAGCAAACCAAAGCATATACGTCAGCTTTTTCTTGCCGGTAATGACAGTGACGATTATCACTAGCGCAATTAAGAACGGTAAAAACATATACATGTTTAATCTCCATTATAAATTTAAAGCATATGTTATGTCATTATGACATTAATGCTTAGGCAATGTGATTATTAATAATATTAGATCAACAATACATTGCTAATTTATTAAAGGTTGTTTCGTCCGAAATGATCGTAAAAGAAGGTATTTCTGCGCGTATGGAGATGAAATTGGACAACAATTCGCTAGAAAATGAATAAAAAACTCCCCATTTCGTGGGGAGGATTGTAGGTGATTTAGACAAGAAATTAATCAATTAAACTCGTTCAAGTATCGGCTTCAAGAAACGAGCAGTATGGGATTTCTCACATTGAGCCACTTCTTCTGGCGTTCCCGAAACCAGTATTTCACCGCCACCGCTGCCGCCTTCTGGACCAAGATCGACAATCCAGTCAGCCGTTTTGATCACATCCAGATTATGTTCAATGACGACAATGGTATTTCCTTGATCGCGCAATAGATGCAGAACGGACAGTAATTGCTGGATATCTGCAAAATGCAGGCCGGTTGTTGGCTCATCAAGAATATACAGGGTTTGCCCTGTACCCCGCTTGGATAATTCCCGCGCCAGTTTTACCCGTTGTGCTTCCCCGCCTGAAAGCGTCGTTGCAGATTGCCCCAGACGAATATAAGAGAGGCCAACATCGATCAACGTTTGCAGTTTGCGGGAGAGGGCGGGGATCGCATCGAAAAACTCCCGCGCCTCTTCGATGGTCATATTCAGCACTTCATTAATATTTTTACCCTTATATTTGATTTCCAGCGTCTCGCGGTTGTAACGCTTGCCTTTGCATTGATCACAAGGCACATAAACATCGGGCAAAAAGTGCATCTCAACTTTAATGACGCCATCGCCCTGACAGGCCTCACAGCGTCCGCCTTTAACATTGAAACTGAAACGCCCCGGTGTATAGCCACGGGTGCGGGATTCGGGAACGCCGGAGAATAACTCCCTTACAGGTGTGAATACACCGGTATAAGTGGCAGGGTTTGAGCGAGGCGTTCTGCCAATTGGACTTTGGTCGATATCGATGACTTTGTCAAAATGCTCAAGACCTTGGATATCGACATAGGGGGCAGGATTGATATTGGTTGCCCCGTTTAACTGGCGCTGTGCGATAGGGAACAAGGTATCGTTGATCAACGTTGATTTACCGGACCCGGAAACACCTGTGATACAAGTCAACAGGCCAACGGGCAATTTTAATGTTACCTTTTTCAGGTTATTGCCCTTTGCCCCAATCAATTTCAGTATCTTATCTGGATTGGCAGGCACACGTTGCTGTGGAATGGCAATTTTATGTTCGCCACTCAAGTATTTTCCGGTAAGGGATTTGGGACTCTCCATGATATCGGTAACCGTGCCTTCGGCAACAATCTCGCCGCCATGTACGCCTGCTCCCGGCCCGATATCAATAATATGATCAGCCGCCCGGATGGCATCTTCATCATGTTCGACGACGATAACGGTATTGCCCAAATTGCGCAGGTGCAACAATGTTTCCAGCAAACGTTCATTATCGCGTTGATGCAGACCAATAGAGGGTTCATCCAGCACATACATCACACCGACAAGACCCGCCCCGATCTGGCTCGCCAAACGGATACGCTGGGCTTCACCACCCGAAAGGGTTTCTGCCGAACGGGAGAGAGACAGATAATTTAATCCAACATTAACCAAGAATTTCAGGCGATCAAGGATCTCTTTTAGGACTTTTTCAGCAATTTTGGCGCGTTGTCCATTCAGTTTAATCTCTTGGAAAAACGCCATCGCATGGCCGATGCTAAAGTCCGAAATTTGCGGCAGCGTGGTATTTTCGATAAAGACAAAACGCGCTTCTTTACGCAACCGAGTCCCGTCGCAGGAAACGCAAGATCGATTACTGATATATTTTGCCAATTCTTCCCGTACTGCGGCGGATTCCGTCTCTTTATAGCGGCGTTCCATATTATGCAGAACCCCTTCAAACGCATGGTGACGTATAGTCACATCACCCCGGTCGTTGGTGTATTTAAACTCGATGGACTCGTTGCCTGAACCGTATAAAACGACTTTCCGAATGGCCGGGCTTAATTGATTAAACGGGACTTCGATATCAAATTTATAGTGTTCTGCCAGTGATCTCAGCATCTGGAAATAATAGAAATTACGGCGATCCCAACCACGGATCGCCCCTCCGGCAAGGGAAATACCTTCATTTTGGATAACACGATCGGGATCAAAGAATTGCTGAACACCCAAACCATCACAAGTTGGGCAAGCGCCTGCGGGGTTGTTGAAGGAAAACAGGCGGGGCTCCAGCTCACTCATGCTATAGCCACATATTGAGCAGGCAAAATTGGCGGAGAAAACCAACTCTTCGGCTTGTGTATCATCCATATTGGCAATGACGGCAGTGCCACCGGAGAGTTCTAACGCGGTTTCGAAGGATTCCGCCAATCGTTGGGCGAGGTCAGCCCGCACTTTGAAACGGTCGATAACGACTTCGATGGTGTGTTTTTTCTGTAATTCGAGTTTCGGTGGATCGGAAAGGTCACACACTTCACCATCAATACGGGCGCGGATATAACCTTGTGTAGCGAGATTATCCAACAGCTTGGTATGCTCGCCCTTGCGTTCTTTGACGACAGGAGCCAGCAGCATCAGGCGCTGGCCTTCTGGCAGTGCCAAGACATTATCCACCATCTGGCTGATCGTTTGTGCTGCCAGCGTGATATCGTGTTCAGGGCAGCGTGGTTCACCCACTCGCGCAAACAGCAGGCGCAGGTAATCGTGAATTTCAGTTATGGTTCCGACCGTAGAGCGAGGGTTATGGGAAGTCGACTTTTGCTCAATGGAAATCGCCGGGGATAGCCCCTCAATATGATCGACATCCGGTTTTTCCATCAGTGACAAAAACTGGCGGGCATAGGCAGAGAGTGATTCAACATAGCGACGTTGCCCTTCCGCATACAGGGTGTCGAAAGCCAAAGATGATTTACCAGAACCGGATAGCCCCGTAATAACTATCAGCTTGTCACGGGGAATAACTAAATTGATATTCTTGAGATTATGGGTGCGGGCGCCCCGAACTTCGATGTTATCCATATACCACTTCCCAGATTATTAATAGAGCAAAACTCGTAAACGTATTATTATTGCACAAACATGGCTGAATGGATATACAGTGTTTGATGGCGAATCATGCTGTAACCACGGCAATGTAAAGTACGATGCGCTTCGCAAAGTATAATATAACGGGTCTCTATATAAACTTACTCCTCGCATGCTAAACTACTTTGCTTATAATTAGAGAAATCCGTTTTTAGCAAAATTCATTTCATCAGGAGTATTTCCAATGGCCAGCAGAGGCGTAAACAAAGTTATTTTAGTGGGTAATTTGGGGCAGGACCCGGAAGTTCGCTATATGCCGAATGGCGGTGCCGTTGCCAACATTACTCTGGCAACGTCTGAGAGCTGGCGCGATAAGCAAACCGGTGAGATGAGAGAGAAAACCGAATGGCATCGTGTCGTGATTTTCGGCAAATTGGCAGAAGTCGCCGGTGAATATCTGCGCAAAGGTTCTCAGGTGTATATTGAAGGTGCTTTGCAGACTCGTAAATGGCAGGATCAGGGCGGGCAAGACCGTTACACCACCGAAGTTGTGGTCAACCCTATCGGCGGTTCCATGCAGATGTTGGGTGGCCGCGGTGGTGCGAGCCAAGATGCACCGGCACAAGGCGGTTGGGGACAACCACAGCAACCACAGCAATCACCGCAACCACAAGCCTCTCAGCAATTCAGCGGCGGCGGTGCGCCATCTCGTCCGGCACAATCTCCCGCGCCACAGAGTAATGAGCCACCAATGGATTTCGATGATGACATTCCGTTCTAAGTGCGCCATTTTTCTTTGTAAATCAAGTGATTATCTCAATGTATTGAGATAATCATAGGCTGTTGGAGTGCCTATTGCAAGCCTGACTTATCCTTACCCAGTAATGGGTTTGAACCCCGAAAGAGGGAGGGGAGTGTAGCATGTCAGGAAAAGGCTGGTTGCGGGGAAATAACCTACTTTGCGCCAGTCATTGCAAGTCCCATATGGTTAAGCCTGATTGGTTGAATCATAGTTCATAGTGGGTTTTCGGGGGTGAGTTTTTCCTCAGAGAAGTCATCTTTCAGATGGCGACTCATCGTGGTTTCGTGAATACGCAAGGCTTGGGCAATCATCTGAGCAGTCCAGCCCTTAGAAGCTAAAAGGACAGCTTTGATGCGATCACGCACCCATCCGTCACGAGTCGTATCATGCATCAATTCGAGGGCTTCTTGTTGGGAAGCGGTCAGATTAATTATCATGGGCGCAGTCATGACCTGATGTGAATAAAAAATCACGCATCTTCAATGACGACGGGGGTATATAAATTATATAAGGGTTTCCATTGGTTTATTCAATCA
>NZ_JAQRFK010000085.1 GCF_028598745.1 Xenorhabdus sp. IM139775 | reverse complement strand
CGGCATGACACGCGACAAGCAATAGCCGACCACGGATGCCAGTTGGAATGGTTACCACCTTACAGTCCGGATTTAAATCCTATCGAACATAAATGGGCTGGAGCAAAAGCCACAAGAAGGCGAGAAAGATGCTCTATTGATGAATTATTCAAAGAACATGTTAATTATGTCTAATTATATTGATTCTGCTATATCAGCGCATTTTCCAATTCTAATTTGCGTTTTGGCGATATTGGACCGGGGCTCGTCACGGCTTCAATCAAGAAGAGCCATTCTCTCTTTTCATCATAAACAACTAAGTCAGGAAGCTTATCGTGGGACAGGGGAGGAACGCCCAACCGTTCCAACACGCTGGTTTCCAATACCATGAATTTCCCGCCTTCTTCCCGACTACTGGCGGTATCGCCTATGTACAATACCTGCCCCCCTTCACCGATGAATCGGGGACAAAATTCGTGCACAATATCCGCATGTAATTGGTTATGTTTACCCGGCGATAACTTAATTTCCTGTCCATCAGGTAATGTGACCGGAATTTTCAATAAATCCAGATTACGCCGATAGAGTTCCTGAAGGTTTGGCAATACGGCTTTATATTCTTCAATTTTTTGTTTCCAACAACCACTTGGAAATTCCCGTAATATCTCAAGGATCGGTTTATTTAAGGAATAATTGTTATCCTTGCTGTTTGTTGCCCGTGAAGGATTATCTCTATTACGATCAATAATGCGGGCTTGTTCAAATTGATGAAGGGTATGACGACGTATTGTTTCTCTGCTATTAGGCTTGTAATCTTGTCCATAGTTTTCGCGGATAAATTGCATAATCTCCACGGTAGGTAACAAAAGGGCCTGTGCCTCGTGCCAATCGTCATCGGGTTTGATATTAGCTAACGAAAGAAATACCCAGCCAGAGCGGTCATTATGCTGCGCTTCAGGCAGGCCTAAGGCTTGAAGAAACATTCTGGCTTGCTGCAATTTTTCTTGTTTTTTATCCATGCTGTTTATATTCCTGTCTCTGCAAAAAATGGTCTAAAAGTGCATCAATTTGCTCTTGAGTTGTTATTTCTGTTAGCTGCGCTGACATCCCTATCTTTTGAATAGTGTCACGTGCTGGCAATTTCAGCAGCCTGATTTCAGTAGCATTGACCTGAGTATTTCCCGATATACAACGGAAATATTTATCTAACAACGTAGAATTAAATAACACTGTCAGGCCATAAGCTTCTGCCTGACTCAGTGAACCGTCCTGATGGCCGATGTAATTTAAATGATTTTCAAAGGCTATCCATTTTCCGGGCATACTGTCTGGCTCATGGACGCCTGCAACCAATCTGCGTTTTTCTTCTCTGGAACTAAAGCGTTTTAAAATTACATACGGCTGATTTTCTGAAGTGTGTTTCTCATGCCCTTCAAGCAGCATAAAACGGGCATCTTTTTTATTTTTCCCTGTCCATTCTGTTCTGAGTACTTTTACATTGTGCATTCTCAGAAGTGGAATACTGCCGGCAATATTGCCTGAATCAGTGATAAATTCCCTTGTACGGTGTTCTACCACCGGACCGGTTGAAATGAGATAACCATTATCTTTGAAACTGGCTGGCCAATATTCTACCTCCGATAAAATTTGGGCATCTTCCCGACTTTCGGGTATCCGGATGATCTCGTAATCATTCGATGTATCTATCAGTAGAGAAGCCGGATAAGAATGACTTTGGCTTTGATTAATATCATCATAACCCGTTGAAGTATAAACCTTGATAACTGCATGTTGAGGGGCTTTACGATAAGAACAAATAATATTTTCCTGTAGTACGGCCTGCTCCCGGAATAACTGATCACGAGAGCGAAAAATGTGAACTTTTTCAAGGCTCATCCTTCGATTCAAATAATGCCGGAATCCCTTGAAATATAGTCCATTAGTAAAACTACGGGGAACAATGGCAACCATTTGCCCATTGTCTGCCATACATGATGCGACTATCGCCATAAAAGAAGCATAAATATTCGGGTTTCCCGCATATAAATCTGCTGTAGCACCGGCGTAGAGAGACGTTTTCGTATTGTATTTAAAATAAGGAGGATTAATGATAGACACATGAAAGGAGGCTTCTTTACGATCAGGTCGCACCAATACAAAATCTTCACACCGGATATCAAAGGTGAATATCCCCCCCATGTCTTTGAAGACCTCAGATACCTGCTGCATATTTAAAGCTAATTGAGATAAAATATCCTTATCAATCTCATACAAAACAGCATGAACTTGTTTGTTTCCCTGAGCCAAACAGCGTATAGCCGCATGGATGGTCAGAATTCCTGCCCCTGCCCCTGCATCAAGTAAACGCACAACAGGGACATCTACAAAAGTCAGCATTGACGCCATGTAATCTGCCACAGCACTACCCGTGAAATATTGCCCAAACTCTTTTTTCAACCGTTCCGGTTTGGCAATTAAGTAGTCTGACTGTTTAAGTTCTATTGCTTCAATCATTAAAATGGCCTTTCAATCACAAAACAGAGTGATACTAGACTGACATGAGAATTCATTCAATTGTACACGCGAATTTGCGCTTTCAAAAAACAGCGATAAAGTAAGACATCGTTCAGCCATCAAATGCAAAAAGAACATTTTTTAGGCACTGTTGGCAGTACCAACACTGTTTAATTTTTATCCGCAATCGACGCCACCAGAGACTGTACAAATTTCAAACGCTGTTGGCAGTGCCAACAGCGTACAATTTTCATTCAATGTTGTCCCGATGGTATTTCGCCAGATTCAGCCTCTGGCGAATATCATTCACCACACCGCGGACATGCGCCTGAGAAGAGGGATGTACCGGACGCGGGATAACCTGTTCAGGCTCAATCCGCCGCTTCACCGGCTCAGCAGCCACAGCAGCAGATTCACCCTGCCCCGGCTGATGAACAAATAATTTACCTTCCCGCGCCCGTTTCATCACGGTCAACAGCCAGCCCACCGGATTGCCGATTTTGCCTGTCTGCAAGGCGTTATCCAGACTCCCCAATACAGCCTGCCCCTGCTCTGCGGGTAAGGCTTGCAGCTGGTTATTCAGCATTTGAACATCATCGGCATCCAGTTGCCTGCAAAGCCCTTCAGGCAGAGAAATGCCAGTTTGCTGATCTACGTACGTTTTTTTATTCACACTCTGTGTGAAAGAACGTACGTTACAGTTCGGTTTAGTGGTTTGATGATAACCCATTGATTTTAGAATGAGTTCGGATTCCAAATTCAGTGCAGGCTGCGGCTTTCGGAGACTCAGTTCGGTTTGCATCGCCAGCTGTGGTGATGACGTTGTTATCGTCTGGCGCATCACTGCCTGCTGCGGAGTTTGCGACGCCCCCAGACGATCTTCCAATAAACGGATATGGCTGTGACGATGACGCATCAGTGGGTCGGCTTTAATTTCTGTCAGCACCTCCCAGGCGGTCTGGCTGATAGTTCTGTTTTTACTGCGACACGCTTCGGCCACCGTATCCGGCCAACCGGGGTCGAAGGTTTCCGCATCGCGGCAGGTCAGCGGCTCATCGTGCTGGGCGTAGATATTGCCCCTGACCCGCCCGTTCTCATCACGAATGCGTTTGCATAAACTCAGCCAGCCGGTTATTCGCAACATCAATAATACCCGGCTGACGGTTTCACGGGAGGCCTTGCCTTTATAGGGTGAGGCCAGCAGCACCTGTAATTCGTCATAACAGGGAAACACCGCCCCTTCATTTTGTTGCGCGTACAGGCGGATCATCATCCAACCCGTTTTATCCAGCGGAGACAGACGGCTGTCCAGCAATAAACGCCGGGGATACGCGTCCTGAATATTACCCATAAACAGCAGGCCACTGCGAAGTTGTGAAACATCCCCGTCCGCACGCGTTTCCAGGCGGGTTTTCATTTTGGCAATGGTGTGGGCGATTAGACTGTCTGCGGGCAGATCCATGAGCTTCCCTTATCTCCAATGTTTAAGTCTTCAAAAAATATTCTCAGGGCTGCACCCGATATCAATGCCTTAACCGGATGCAGAATGACAATACTTCAGCGTTTATGATTTGCGGATTTCATTGTTGTAACGTTCATGGTGCATCAGTTCCCAGGATTTTCCGCCATTGCGGCTTAACAGCCGCCAGAACAGCCCCACATTAATTTTCAGGTACCCCGTGCCTTTTTCTTTCAGCCTGACGTAATTACGCTCGCCCCTTTGATACCGCCGTACCTGCTGTTGCGCCTTACGGCAAAATGACAGCGGGGCCGTCAGCGGTACATGCAGGCCGGGCATAACCTCCCTGAGTTTTCCTGACATTGTTTCCTCCCTGCCATGCCGTTATTTCATTGTGGTGGGTTCGATTCCCGATGACGCGGATTGCTGCCACTCTTTCACTGCATTCCAGACTGAGGTTAAGGAGACGTCATTCCGTTCCGCCACATCCATCATGATATCCAGCCCTGCCGCACTGTCTGCGTCAGCAACCGCCGCCGCCTGCCAGCGCTGCCATAAATCACGGTTTTCGGCTTCCCTCAGTACCAGCCCCCGCCCCGCACGCACTTCAATACCGGCAATACGCCGGCGGGCGGCGATTTCCAGGCTGGATAAACCGAAAAAATACCGCATCATTTCAATTGAGCCACCCAGCCCCAGTGCCCGGTCAATGCGCTGTGTCCGTTGCTGCTCAAGACGAGCCTGATGCAATATGCGGGCGAGGTTGCTGTGATGAATATGCACGGTCAGTACCGACACCGGGCTGTTGCCCAGATAATGCAAATCCTCCAGGGTCAGGTTCTGCAACATCTGCATTTCCGAAGGCGCCAGTCCCAGCGATTCACAACGGCGGATATAGCCGTTCTTCAAATCCATCACCAGCTGCATCAGCAGGCTGTTGGTCGCTTGCGATAAATGATTCATACACTGCTTCCTCCCAATATCAGGCCAATCAATATGATGTGAACAAATTGGAAAAACGGACCGCCTCAACCCGCGCTGTTATCAGGTCATCGCATTCTCCGGGGTCATCCGGCGCTGAAGTTCGCGCAGGCGGCGGATAAGGCGTATCAAACGTAAGAATTTCACTGTCTGAATATCATCCAGTAAAGGCGTTTCCCCCTGCACGGTGCTGCCAAGCAGAATGTCGGTCAGCGTCAGGGGACAGGTTTCCGGCGGAATTTCGCCGGTCAGGGACAGCAGTAACAGCGCAAAAGGTTGGGCATGTTGGGGTTCAGTCAGCCGGTATCCCGCTGATAATTCATCCGGGGCAGAGACCACATCATTTTCACAGCCCGTGGCTTCCGCCAGTTCAAAGGCCAGCCGAAACGCCATGCCTTGCAGGTGCTCGATATCGTCCTGCATCGGGGAAATTTCCCAGACCGAACTGACCGGTTCCAGACCGGTTTGGGCAAAAGGCAGGCACTCTGCCTCAGGAACAGGCTGCTCAGGTTCAGGCGGGTTATCCGGTTGATAAGGCGGGAGCACCGGATTTTTGCTGGAAAACGCGGCGGGCGTTTGCGCCTTATCAGACGATGAGATAGCAGTCTCAGGCACCTGTACCGCTTCCGTTGCAGTCTGAGACATCCGGCTCGGCTTCGATTCCCTGTTTTGCACTCGAACCTGATCCGCCTTATCCGCCTCAGATCCCTCTGGTTCCGGCGTATATTCCACCGCGGTAGCCTGCTCACCAAAGAGCTGCCTGCGGTTACTTTCCTTCGGATCGAGTTCCAGCATCCAGCGATCGTAATTCAACAGCGGATGGGGTAAGGCCTGCAATAAATCCCCGATCAGTTCATCCCGGAACATCTCCGGCGACCAGGATTCCGGCGCATCAAATTTTCGACAACAAACACCAAACACCTCATCAAATGAATGTATGGGTTCCGGGTTTAGACTGATGCGATGTTGTTGCCACACTGTGTTAGCATCAGCCCGTAATGCCAATAAAGGCCGGATTTGTGGGCCACCTAACCCGGATTCCAACAGGTTGGGTATCCATGGGTACAGGTATGCCACCGTGTCTTCCATGCGGCTGATATGGCTGGCACTGACCGGAAATCCTGCCTGACTTAACAATGCAGCGAATTCCCTCAAGGAAATTTTCTTTTGCTGCTGCTCCTCAAAAATGCCTCTGGCTTTATGCACACCCAGCGCTTTTTCAATAAAGCTGAGTTCCCCCCGCAGCTCATTTTCGGCCAGATGCCCGATAACACACTGCAAACGCCCCGGCCACGGTTTAAACAGGCAGTGAATACGGAAAAAACGCTCATCGCCCGTTTCCTGCCACAGTTCAGCCAGAATTTGGTAGCGGGTATTACCGCCATCGCTGAAGATATAGACCGCCTCGCCTTGTGGGTCACGGGTCACTTTCGGCACCGTATCCAGGCCGCGGGCTTTTATCGAGGCCTTGATATCGTCATAGCGTGGGTTACGCCCGGTGCGGGGGTTATCCGGATTAGGGCACAGTTGATCCAACGTCAGTACCATCGGCATTTCTGCCATCGGCGGGCTGTCATTGATTGTGGCCGTCGCCTGCCGGCCTTGCTGTAACAGGGCATTGCCTAAATTGAGATTTTGCCGTGCCATCACTTAACTCCCGTAGCCATAACGGTCTGCTGATAAGTCCGAAAAACGGGTATATTGACCGTCAAAGCGCACCCGCACCGTCCCCGTCGGACCCTGACGTTGTTTACCGATAATGATTTCGGCGATACCGCTGTCCTGCGTGTCAGCGTGATAAACCTCGTCGCGGTAGAGATGCAGGATCAAATCAGCATCCTGCTCCAGTGACCCGGAATCACGCAAATCCCCGTTATTGGGCCGTTTGTCGGACCGGTTTTCGACCTGCCGATTAAGCTGGGACAACGCCAGTACCGGGCAATTCAGCTCTTTGCCCAGGGCTTTCAGGCTGCGGGAGATTTCGGCAATTTCCTGTGTGCGGTTTTCCTGTCCGGGCGCGCACATCAACTGGAGATAATCCACCATAATCAGGGCGGGCTGACCGTATTGACGGGTGTAACGGCGGGCGCGGGCACGCAATAGCGCGGGGGTCTGGTAACTGCAATCATCGATTATCAGCCGCTGATCCCACTGAGCAAACTGATCCAGACTCTGGCTTATCCGTCCCCACTGCTCATCATCCAATATCCCGCTGCGCAGGGCCGTTAAAGCAACCCCGCCTTCCATCGCAGACAGACGCAGCATCAGTTGTGAGGCTGGCATTTCAAGACTGAAAATCTGCACCACCGCATCGTCACGGTGCCGCAATGCGCCGAGACAGCAGGCCAAAGCCAGCGCGGTTTTTCCCATCGAAGGACGGGCGGCCAGCAAAATCAAATCGCCGGGCTGCAAACCGCAGGTTTTTTCATCGAGAATCTGAAATCCTGTGGGCGTACCAGTGATACCGTTGCTGCCCTGTATTCGCTCCAGATGGGAAATCAGGGCATCCGCCCCTTGCAGCAGGGTCACAGCCTGATGCTGCCGGACGGCTCCTTTTTCCGCCAGATTAAACAGCTGGCTTTCAGCTTGTTCGGCAATGGTGGCTGCCTGTGCATTAGGCTGAAAGACCTCCGCACTGATAGCTTTACCCAGTGCCAGTAACTGACGCAGCTGGCTTTTCTCCGCCACAATGCGGGCATATTCCATGATATTAGCGGCACTGGGGGTGTTTTTACACACCTCTGCCACATAGGCAAACCCGCCCGCTTTGTCCAGCTGACCACGCTGGGTCAGCATATCGGTCAGGGTGATCAGATCATACGGTGTGTTCTTTTCGGTCAGTTCAGCAATGGCCTGATACATTATCCGGTGTGCCGGAAAGAAAAAGTCTTCGGGTGCCAGTAACTGAACAATGTCATCCCAGCGATCATTCTCCAGCATCAGCCCGCCAATCACCGACACTTCCGCATAGCAATAGCTGGGCTGCTCTTTGCTGACCGCCTGTAAAAAGTCATGATCCATATCCATCGGTGACCTCCTTGCTGACCCTATTCAGTGCATTGACTAACCGCTGTTGCAGACGGGGCGAAGAGACCCAGAACAGGACGTCGTTGGCGGTTAAATACCGGGGTTTTCCCGCATACCGGCTACATTCCAGTAAGGCTAAATCATGCGGGGCATCGGGGCGCAGTGCCCGCCCGCGCAATTCCGCTTCATTGAGGGGGCTGAAATGCTCTACGTTATCAGGAGAAACATCCCAGATAACCGGCAACAAAGCCTGATATTTTGCCAGTGCCGCTTTACGATCCGGCGCATCAACAAACACGACCCACTCATCCTGGATCTCCGTGAACGGTAATTCCATGTTGTCATAACAAAAACAGACGGCACGCCAGATAACATTCATTGCGCATCCCCCGTCGGTTGTTTAGCCAATACGGCATCAAACTTCGCTGTCCACTCGGGGAACAGTTCACAGGCCAGACTGTGCATGGTCTGGGCCGCGGCAGGACTTTTTCGGGTTGTTTTATATTCAAGACGATGTACGGGCTGAGCACGAACGTGTCCCAGTTTGTAGATATCCAGCAGGTCAATGCGGGTTTGCAACAACTGATAAACACGTCTGCCGCCTAACGCCGACGTATCGTAGCGTTGCTGTTCAATAATATCGGCCAATTCATTGAGCGTATCCCGATCCAGATTGGTGCCTTCAATGCCGTTTGCCAGTATCTGAATAAAAGGAAGCTGAATGCCATAATTCTCAAAGGATCGGAGCCGGGTCAACATCCGTAACGTGCCGCGCAGGAATTCACGCACATCAGGCAGGATCGGTTTGATTATCCCCAGCACACTGTGCGTGGCACTCAGCACAACCAGCTCGGTCATTATCCCGGTTGCGCCCTTGGAGTCGATAATAATGATGTCGTACTGGCTAAAGAGAGGGTGCTGCAAGATATTTTTCAGGCGTAAACGGCCATCGGGCGCGTGCAGCATCGCTGTCGGCAGGAGTTCATCCGGATCATTGGAGATAATAATATCGAGGTTTTTGATCGCCGAGCGGGAAATGATCTGATCGGGTTGGTTCAAACCCGCGGTCTGCATCAGTAATTCATACAGACCCGCGGGTGCTTCATGGCTCAGAGTAAAAATACAGCTGGATGTGGGTTGGGAATAATCCGCATCAATCAAGAGCACATGTAAACCGGCATCAGCAAGAAATCCACTTAAATTGGCTGAATGGGTCGATTTGCCCTCGCCCCCTTTGGGGGAAATAATAGGAAGAATTATCATTTTGCATACTCGGTTAGTGAGGTATGCAAAATAGGCAAATTTAAATTGTTAACATTATTTCAACTTACGAGGGGATTGAAAATCCCCGTGTCCTTGGTTCGATTCCGAGTCCGGGCACCACCTTAAAGTTTCTTGAAGTCCAATCCAGTCAATCACCTTAAATAAAATCACACCAAATTAACCAGATAGATTATTTTTGCGTCTATTTTGGTCTATTGCAATCAATATGCAGCAAGGGGCATAATCGGTGGCACCTACACTTCGATTATAAGTATGCCCCATAAAATGAAACTCAACGCGCGACAAATCGAGACGGCAAAACCCAAAGAGAAAACCTATAAACTGACCGACGGCGGCGGCCTGTATCTGGAGGTCACTTCACGCGGCGCTAAGTATTGGCGCATGAAGTACTATCGCCCCACCGATAAGAAAGAAGACCGTCTGGCTTTTGGTGTCTATCCGGTTGTATCCCTGGCTGATGCACGAGCCAAACGGGACGAAGCCAAGAAGTTAATTGTACAAGGGATTGATCCCAAAGCAGAGAAAAAAAGGGCAGGTCCTGAATCGAAAGGGGCATACCCCTTTGAGAAAGTCGCCCTTGAGTGGCACGCCAGTAACAAACGCTGGAGTGACAGTCACCGCCACAAAGTACTGCGCAGCCTTGAGCAATATATCTTCCCACATATCGGCAGGCTCGATATTACCACGTTAAGGACAAGCCAACTTTTAGCTCCGGTCAAAACGGTTGATGCCGAGGGTAAACACGATATCGCCCAACGGCTACGCCAGCGTATCACTGCCATCATGCGCTATGCCGTCCAGAATGATATTCTGGAGTCCAATCCGGCTAACGATATGACCGGAGCACTCACCACAACAAAATCTCGCCATCACCCCGCCCTGCCCCATGAAAGTTTACCCGGTTTTCTGACCCGATTATCCTCTTATCGTGGACGCTTACTAACCCGGATCGCCGTCGAGTTGACTTTATTAACCTTTGTCCGTTCCAGTGAGCTGAGGTTTGCCCGTTGGGAAGAAATCGATTTTGAAAACGCGGTGTGGAAAATTCCCGCCACAAGGCAACCCATTAAAGGCGTTCGGTTTTCTGAGCGTGGCATGAAGATGAAAACCGAACATATCGTACCACTGAGTCATCAGGCGGTTTCACTGTTCAAAGCCTTGCATAAACTCAGTGGCAACTGTGACGTGATATTTCCCAGTGATCATAATTCCGCGAAAGTCATGAGTGAAAATACCGTTAACAGTGCCTTACGTAACATGGGCTACGATACCCAAACCGAAGTCTGCGGGCATGGGTTCCGCACAATGGCACGTGGCGCAATGGGGGAATCCGGCCTGTGGAGTGATGACGCGATCGAGCGCCAGTTAAGCCATATCGAAAGAAACAATGTCCGGGCGGCCTATATTCACACATCCAAGTATCTGGACGAACGGCGGCTGATGGTGCAGTGGTGGGCGGATTATCTGGATGCGAACCGGGAAAAGCCCATCACACCCTATGATTTTGCCAAGCCGCTGCGCGACAGCAAAAATCGATAGCGCGGCACGAAAACAATTTCACGCATGGGATAAACAATTAATGCTGTTCATTTAATAACGATTTTTAAATAATCCGCCTGTCATCAAACAACGTCCACAATGAGCACTCACGGACTCGGTAACAGGAGAAAAATATGACAGTGACAGCACCGAAGGAAAATCTTATCCGTTTGCCGGAAGTTCAGCGCAGAACGGGTTACAGCAAAGCGTGGATCTACAAATTGATTAGTGACGGGGAATTTCCGAAACAGGTCAAAATCGGCCCCCGCTCTATCGCGTTTATTGAATCAGAAATTGATGACTGGGTTGCCCAGCGTATCACAGAATCACGGGTGGCATAACGCATACAAAAGAATATGACATAAGAAACGTAATATAAAACACAACGCCCCAGTGTGCGACGAACACATCTGAGGCGTCTGACCAACAACCGTTAAGCAAGGTAAAAACGATGGCTGATATACAGCATACCCAAACTCGCCCTAAATTTACAGTCCCAAAATCTGCTAATCAAAAACCGCTTGAACTGATCCAGACCGTGAAAACATCGGCTATGTACCATTGGGAAAGTCTGCTGCCTGCCTGTGGTATTGATATTCCGGCAAGGGGTAAACATGGCCCCTGCCCTATTTGCGGCGGCACTGACCGTTTTCACTTTATTGACGATCACCATCATGGTAACTGGCATTGTCGGCAGTGTGACGAACCAAAGTATGGTGATGGGCTGGATTTAGTGGCAAGAACCCAAGGGATCTCGATTACTGAGGCAGCCAAAATCGTTGCAGATACA
>NZ_JAQRFK010000084.1 GCF_028598745.1 Xenorhabdus sp. IM139775 | reverse complement strand
GACAAAAAATTGTCACTAAACATTCAAGTAGTAAAGGCATGTGTTGTGAGTTTGATCGTGTTACTCCATTTTTTGATAGTAACACTAAAATGATCTTACTAATCTTGGTTGTAAGACTAGTAAAATAATACATAATTTGAAAAGTTCAATATAATTAGATCCGTAATCGGAAGTAACTATATTAAAATTAATCCCTAAAATTAGTATCTTGAGGTGTAACGTGTTATGTCATTAAAAATTAAATTTGAAGGCGTGAAGATATTATTAAAAAAATTCATGTATTTTATTTTCGATCATAAAAAGTTAATAATTATCCTTATTTTAAGGCGTTAATATCTGTAGGGTTTTATTTTTAAAAACTGTTTGCCTTCGGCGGCCAGAACCAATTCTTTTAAAAGAAATAAAAACTGACATGAAGCTTGTTAACCTAAAAACTTTATACCCACATGAGGAAACAGACCCTGTTAGCCTCGCCATATTGTTAGACAAAATTAACCAAGAAGGCCAGTGGACTAACCCTCTTATTATAGATAGATATACCAGAATTATTATGGACGGACATCACCGATATAATGTTGCTGTTATTTTAGGGTTTTCAGTCGTTCCGTGTTATGAAACGTCTTATTCCTCAAAAAAAGTGACTGTTCTTGATTGGAAAACAGGCGAGCCTTTTTGTTATAAAAGAATAATTGATTGTGTTAAATCAGGCAGAATTTTCCCCCCGAAAACTACCCGTCATTATTTTACTGAACTTTTTGATAAAGTCAGAATAAATTTAGATGAACTTTACTAATTAAATGAAAACAGGAAGATAAGGAGAAAGTAAGGTTATGTTGTTTTTTAAAAAAAATATTACCGATAATATGTCTGAGACTCCGATTGTTAATGTTGAGAGGATTAACAGGGCATTAGGCACAAATGTGATTGTTAAGTTGGAAAAAAATAATCCCGGAGGAAGTATCAAAGACAGGGCGGCTGTTTTTATCATAGAGCAGGCTGAGAAAAAAGGATTTCTGAGACCAGGCGGAACGATTATTGAATCATCATCTGGGAATTTTGCCATTAGCCTTTCCATGATCGGAGCGGCAAAAGGTTACAGAGTCATTGCTCTGGTTGATCCTAAAGCGACTGAAACCAACAAAGCCCTGATGAAAGCCTATGGCGCGGAGGTTATTACCGTTACGGAGAAAGATGATACCGGCTCCTATCATAAAACGAGAATTAAGCTGGCAAATGAGTTAGCGAGAGAGATTCCCGGAAGTTACAGGCCTGATCAGTGTTTCAATGTGTTAAGTTCTGTCGCTCACTATCATACCACGGCAAGAGAGATCCATGCTCAAACAGGAGGAAACATTGCTGGCATAGTGTGCGCGGTCAGCACGGGGGGTCAGATTGGCGGGGTTGCTGAATATTTCAGCAAACACCTGCCTGAAGCTAAAATTATCTGTGTGGATGCATACGGATCTTCCATTTTTGGAGGACCTTCTCACGCTTATAAAATTCCGGGAGTGGGACTGGGTTGGACGCCGAGAAACATCAGTGACATCTCAAAAATTGATTACGTTTACCGTGTAAAAGATGAATCTGCTTATATAGCAGCAAGATTGTTGTGCCGTCATGAAGGAATTCTGGTCGGTGTTTCTTCAGGTGCGGTTCTATTGGCTGCACTGAATGCATCAAAGCACTTGGGTAACAGTAAGCCCATCATTGCTGTTCTGGGAGACAGTGGTGAACGGTATCTGGATACCCTATTTAATGACAGCTGGCTTGAAAGTAATAACATCGATACGGGGGTGGAATTTGAGAGGCTGTTAACCCTGACAGAATCAGTGGAAGCGCCGGCTGAGGCAGGAAATATTGAAAGTAATTACAGAGATGATTTGATTGATCTTCTTGAAGTGCCGACTACCACGATCACGCATTACAGTATGCTTGAGAAGTAATTCAGGGCTATCATGAAAAGTAATCTCATATTCTCTGTAAGTTTTTTTCTGTCATTTGTTAACTTTCTGCTTTTTTATAGCTATCCCTTCAGGCTGGAAGAGCTGGGCATGGGAAATGGTGTGGCTGGTCTGGTTGTAGGAACGGCCACAATTTTTACGCTCATAATGCGGGTCATTTCAGGGATCATTATTGACAAATTCCGGCTTAAATGGGCGATGCTAACCACTGCCATACTGTATAGCTTGTCTCTGCTCCTCATGAACGGTAATTGGGAATTTACCGTTATAGCAGGTCGGCTTGGCCTTGGTGGCCTGTTGGGCATTATGTCTACTCTGCTGATGTACTATACGCTAACAGCCAGTGATGACAGAGCTGAAAAGTCAAGAAACGTCTCCATGTTCACCTTTTTTAATGCCCTGCCAACCTGTCTGGCTCCTTTCATCGCGCTGAAGATGACTCAGATTTGGGGAGTCAATAGCGTTGCCGTGATTGCAGTAATTTTATTTCTCGTCTGCCTTCTGTTGGTGCTTCTTCTCGATATTCAGACAACATCAATCGGTGGTGGAGACGGCTCAAAAGAAGAGGGATTCTCTGAAAGCCTTAGGTGTGTAATAGCGGATAAAAATGTGAGAGCCTCAATAATCATTCTCTCCTTGATCTACATCATCAGTGGTACAACGGTAACATTTTTGCCTACCTATTTTGTTAAATCAGGAATTAATGATCCATCGTGGTATTTTCTCGTATTTACCATATGCATGATGTTGCCACGACTGCTTCTGAAAAAACATATGCCGCAGGACAGCATTTTTCCCGCCAAGCTGTTGATGATCTGCGTTACGCTCGGGCTTGCCGGTAACCTCGCAAATTATCTTCTGGCGGAAAATCAATTTGTTCTCTCGGGAGCTGTATGTAACGGGGCGACGCTCGGCATAATCTATCCCGTCGTTATGTCATACGTCGTTTGTTGTGTAGGTAAAAATCTTTCAGGAACGCTGTCCTCAGTCGTCGCTGCTGCAGCTGATTTAGGTGTCATTTCGTCAAACATCGGGCTTGGTATCATCAGTGTTTCAATCAGTGAGGATGCAGCCATGATGTTTCCGATTATTGCTTCAGTTGCTGCTTTGCTTATTGTCTATTTGAGGATGATGGCGCAACCACATATAAAAAGGAAAATGTCATCATGAAAAGGGTGCTTTTTTTATCCGATTATGAAGATGAAATTGAATATCAGGCCGTGTTCGAAAAATTGTCCGCTTGGGATATTATCGGTGTCACTGCAAAGCCACGTGAAATAAGCATCATAAATACCTTATCAGGTACAGAGTTTTTTTTCCGCGGAGAGCCTTTAAACCCCGATCTGGTTGTTGGTTATGCTTATGAAGATGATTTATTGGCAGCAGTAAAACTGATGAAACTGTGGCAAATGTCAGGCGTTATCGTGCTTAATCACGGCAACACGTTGTTCTGTGGGCAAAATAAAGATCTTTCTTCGGCAATGCTGAACGCAGCAGAAGGAGTAAGGCACCTGCCATATTTCAAATTCCCCTCTTTGCCTGCTGAAGAAGAAATGGAAAGTATCGGTTTTCCCCTCGTAGCCAAACCTGTTAATGGAGCCTGCGGGCGCGGGTTGTTCAAAATCAATTCATATCAGGAATTATCTGCCTGGGTTAAGCAAAATGAGAGATATCTTGATGATTATTACGTTCAGCCTTATATCCCGAAACTTAATAACGAAGATTACAGAGTTGTCGTTGTAAATTATGTAGCTCGTTACGCCTACTCACGAAGAGGGGCTAACGGCAGTTGGATTACGAATCTGATGAAAGAGGGGACAGGTAAGACCTTTACTGTGGATACATTACCGAAAGACCTTGTTGCTATGGCTGAGAAAAGCGCTCGTGCAGCAAACTCACTCTTCTGCGGTGTTGACGTGGCACTTGATGAAACCGGGACTCCTTTCATCATCGAAATTAACACTTGCCCGGCAATCAAAATTATCCGCTACATTTCTGGCGCAGACACTCTCGTTGAACAGGCTTACGCAGAATTTATCCATCAGGAGCTTATCAAAAATGAGCGGTAACTTTTTCTCTGGTGATATAGAAGAAGCCATGATTTTGTCTCTGATCGCCGGATGGGCAAAATCTCGCGGCGGCACCGATGTTTCTGTATTGCGTGAACACGGTGCAATACACTGCCTCTTTGCTCAGGCTATTGGTAAAATTCCCCGGGAAAGGGAATCCTTTTACTGGAACTGCGAGGATATTGCGGGTAATGCTGCAAAATTTCACGGTAACCATCCCCACTTCCTGAGTGTTTTCGGCGTGAGCAACAAAACCCACGAGCGCCTTCTGTCTGAAAATTATAAGGTTATATCGCGTGAAACTCATATGTATAAATATCTTGATGCAGAAGAACCTACAGTGAATGATGCCGTTATCCGGGTCAGCACCCGTGAACAGGCTGACTGGTATAACGATCAAAAAGGCACGCTGTTCATCAAACCGATACATTTGAGTGATCCAGATATGTATGATTTTTATACTGAGCATAAAGGTATCATGACGTCCCATGCTAGAGCCATTCGTTCGGGGAACTATCTCGTGATTGATGACGTTCATACCAGACCGGAATACCGGAGAAAGGGGTTAGCTATGACACTTCTTTCTGCGATCACTTCTGTTGCATTATTGAGGCAATTCAGGGCATTGACACTGATATCCAGTAAAGCGGGTGTCCCACTCTATCTCCGTGATAACTACCAGTCGGGGCCATCTCTTACCGTTTACAGTTCATCAAATTAAAGCAAAGGACAGTTAATGAATATTATTGCTCTTGAAGCCTTGACGTTTGGGCTTGGCCGCCTCGCAGATGCAGCAAAAAAGAATGGCTGTACTCTTACTCTTCTGACCCGTGACAAAACTGTCTATGACTACGAGCTTTCTCGCCCAGACACAGGAGCCATTAAGGTTATTGAAGTTGACACATTCTGTGATGATGCTGTCACTCAAGCTATAAGAAAGGAAAAGGAAGTTGCGGCTATTCTCAGTATGACAGACACTTGGAGCCTGCACTGTCTTACGATCAATGAACGTCTTGGCCTGCCTGACCATAATCCCGATGTTATTCGCTTGATTAGGGACAAGTACCGACTCCGTAACCATCTTTATAATGCGGGTCTGTCAGCCGGGAAAAGTAAACTGGTAGATCCTCGTCGATTTGACAGGGCAACGGTTGTTAAAGATATAAATTACCCTTGTATTGTGAAAGACACTGCAGGTACCGGCAGTCAGAACGTGTGGATTGCCTATGGAGAGGAAACACTTATTCAAATTTTGGATAAAGCTTCCTCTGCTGTACTGCGGGGACAAATAACAGTGGAACCATTTTTTTCTGGAACGCTGTACAGTCTGGAAACACTCTCATGGCAGGGAGAAACCCGTGTCATTGCATTGACAAGCCGTATAATGTCGCCAGAACCATTTTTTCGGGAAGAAGCGTTTTCATCGCCAGTGATGCTGGATGTTTCTCAAAGTACCGCATTGCAGCAATGGATAACCACCGTTTTTAATAGCCTGGATTATGGCAATGGCTTTGCTCACACAGAGTTTATGTTCACAGAAAATGGCTTTGAGGTAATTGAAATAAATCCCCGACTCGGTGGAGTCCAGATAGGTGAGGCGCTTTGCCAGTCGCTAGGAATGAACATTTATGAATCCTGGATTGAGATGGCGCTGAATAAGCGCCCGGCTCTGATTGATGCCCCTCTGCCCATGTTGAAAGGAATTGGACAGATAATTGTTTACGCCTCTGAGGCCGGCGAATTTTCTCACATCGAAGGACTTGAAAGGCTCACCACCCATCCGGGTAATCCAGTCTTTTATCCGACCGCTTACCCAGGAAAACGCATAAATACGATTGACGATCAGCGCTCTAGTGTAGGCATACTTTTTGCGGAAGGCCACTCTTCTGAAACAGCATTACTCAACGTTTATGCTGCAAGAAATAAGCTTCGGGTGGTAATGAAAGCTTGAATATCTCCGTTCAATGGCAGAATAATTAAATTCTTGCACCTAAACCGCTCGTTTAAGAAAGATGCTTAATCGAGCGGTGTTACATCTTTGCATCCTATTTATGCTACGAATTATATGGAGGTAATGAAATATATAACAAATTCACTTCATCCCATTTGAAATGAAAAACAATGTCAACTACTTGTAGAGGCTTATAAAATCAGTACCTCACAAGCTCATTGTGATCATAGGCAAAAGTAAATGAGTTTTATCAAAAAATTATGGCATTATTATCCCCCATCCTTTCTCCTCAAACAAAAATTTGACCTCATTCAACTCAACCGATAAGGTATTTAACTGTTACCAATGATCTCATCGCCTGAAAGGATCACCAATTAGATGGCGAAACAAAGCTCCTGTAGCCTGAAAGGGAGAGCATTGCAATGCGGTACATCTGCGCACTTTTGGAAGCAGATATCGTCAGACAAATAACCCACCGTCCGGCGATGAAAGTTATCCGGTGTTATGAACAACCGGCTTACCACGCAATACGGGCAGAGCTTTCTCTGCTTCGATCCGAATGATGTATGACATTAACCCACGTTTTAAATCACGCACGATAAACGTCCTGAATCTTGTACAGCGATTGCACCCGGATCAGATGACGTCAATGATTTCAGCGCCCACCGTTGCGCGGCGTCACTTGTGTCAGCGTCAGCGATTACCAAGTGACGCCGTCAGGCGGCCAACGTCCAGAACACGCAAGGCCTGCCTTTACGACCGATTTGATCCACGAATTACCCAGTGAAACCGCGAAAAATATGCCATTGACTGACATCTTGTTTGATTGACGAACGAGAGTCCGGTCTGGTTTTCAACCCCTGCCTTGCAACAGGCTGATACCGTAAAAAAGGAGAAATGACACCACGTCAAGATAATGAGGCGTTCACCCTGACACTTATCAGGCACTGAACGGGGAGCATGTCATCGCCGTGTTGAGCACGCCGCGAGCTCCTGCAATAACTCAACACAACCTCGCCCTGCTACACATTATCTGACGCACCACGGAACGGTGAACCTGAACCGACACGCAGGGAACAGTTAAAAATGAATAAAAACAGCGGTAAAGTGACAGGAGAGGCGTGGATGTCGCAGAAATCGACACGTTCAAAGGTTGAGTTGTTCAGAAAAGAATTTATTACGCACGCCCGAAAGGCGAGCGGGAATTTTGTCACGGTCGCGGATCGTGAGCGGATTGCCCGGCAGTTTCTGGATTATTTGAAAAATAAGGGCATTAAGCTCCGGCAGATGGACAGCCTTAAAGCGAAATATATTGAACGCTATATTGCCGAGCGTAAGGCCAACCATGTCAATCACCCTGCAAAATGAAATGTCTGCATTGAGAGCCATTTTGGCGCAGGCCGGAAAACACAAGCTGGCGGCACTGGATAATCCCCGTCTGAGCAGTCGGGCACTGGGTATTGTGAATACGAGCCGCAAGGGCACGAAGGCTGCGCTGACACCGACAGCATTCAGCGAAATTTTTCAGCAGGTTGAGCAAAAAGACCGGGGTGTGGCAGCGGTGATGCAACTGGCGTATGTGCTGGGGTTGCGCACCAAAGAAGCCGTGGAAGCCTATAAGTCCTTAGCGACCTGGAAAAAAGCGCGGGAAAACAGCCATACCTCCGTGCGGGTGGTGTTTGGCACCAAAGGTGGCCGGCCGAGGCAGACGGTCATACTCGATCGCGCCGCGTTGTACCACGCCATTGATTATGCGGAGCGGGCAAAGGCAGAACGCAGCGGCAGATTAATTGATAAGCCCACGATCCATCAGGCGATAGATCGTTACCGTTACGTGGTCAGAAGTGCCGGACTGGTGGGTAAGCAAGCGCCGCACAGTATGCGTTACCATTTTTCCCAGCAATCCGGCGCGCATTACAAAGCACAGGGGTTCAGCGACCGGGAAGCGCTGGCACTGGTGTCGATGGATTTGGGGCACGGGGATGGGCGGGGACGTTATATCCGGCAGGTGTATTATCAGAATATTGAGGACGAATAAGCTGTAATGGCTGATACACGGTCAGATGCTTTGGTCATTAGAACGCTATCAAACTTGGCTATTCACATGTTATCTCTAACTCGTTTTTGGATAGAAATGGCTCCAGCCATGATGGCACTGACGACGAGAAAAATCACATCAATCAGATCGTACTGACGATTAATATCAGAGCGTGTTTCTTTAACAATGTATCAATGTTCAATCAGAGTCATAGGGAAGCAATTAGAAGAGGAATAAGGTTAATTAGATCATGCCATTACTTTTCATTCAATAGGGGTTAAAAAAAGTATGCTTGTGTCCTGGTCACCGTATAAAACGATCCCAGACGTGTCGATTTGGTTTTTCAACTGATACTGGTCATAAGCAGTCCGGAGATTTACTCCCATAAAATGCATATTTTGTTCTGTTAATCACACAGTTGCGCCCAGTGAAATTTTTATTTCCATATTGTTAATATCATGAACACGAACGGTAACTATTAAATAAGTTAATTAAGGATATAACAATGAATAAAATTGCATATTTTGAAAATGGTGTTCCATATTATGAAAATGGAAACGCCGGGCTGGATATCTTAAACAGATTGAGTTTACATTCCGACATAAGTTTTGTGCCATCCTTTGGGGCAAGAAGTGGCGGCGCACTTGGCTCATATGTGAAGCAGGGCGCGAGCACACTATTTTAGCTGCGTTTTGAAGATGATTATCTCTTAATATTCGGTTTTAATAGTGTTTTTATCGAGTGAAATTTAATCACACAGGCAATTCTTTAGACTTTTATAGAAAACTAAAGAATTAAAGAACAAGAGTGACATTTTAAGTTCAAATATTAATCAAAGTATGCTCGCGCCCTGTATGTGAAGCCGTATGATGCTCTAACGGATGGTGCCTTGTGCGCACCAGATGGAGGAATGAATTCTCATGATATGATTAATTTTTGGAAAAATGGGGCGAAGGATGAAATATGTCCTGTTTGTTCAAGAAAACAGTGTCCTTTTATAGAAAAAGAAATGAAGAGAAGAGAACATCAGAACTACTGGAAAAATATCGTCATAGGCCTAATGGTGAAGCCGTGGCGCTAGCGCAGTCTCCTTACCATTTTGCTCGACCACTTCAAACTATTAAAAATCTATTTAACTCTACAGCGCCTGTTGTGATGAGCCATTTATCTAAACTTGAAAACAATATATTCCATTCAACGAAGGATAATCTGAAAGGGCTTTTTGAGGATCGTTTTTTACTCGACCGGAAAATAGGTTCATTTAAGAGCTTATCATCCAATACTCAAACGGTATTACAAATATTTGCCTATGGAAATGAATCCAAGGAATCAAAATATAATAGTTTTTACCACTATATGGGTATTTTAGAAGGCTCGGGACGTAGTTCCGAAATAGTTGGTAGAGATTACAATTCAGCCATTAAAGAATTATATCATAATATGAATCCAACAAAGAGAAATATTTTCGTATTAGATGAACTTATTAAGGAGCGCGATAAATTTGGTCAAGCTAGCCCATATGTAAAAAATATTGGTCAGTTAACGACAGATTTTCTTGAAAGCGAAAATCAAAATAGCGATATTGTCGAAAACCAATACAATTGGTATTTCCCAGAAACGGGAGAGAAAACTGATCGGCAACGAGACATACAGCAAAGGCTGTTTGGTCTTAGCAACCTGAAAGCTGCACTCCAAATAGGAATGATTTCGCCAGGAAGTACGAATATTTCAACTACCGCCCATCGTTTTTCAACACAGGGAGATAGTGGAACACACCCTAATGGAGTGCTTAAGCAGCATGCCAGCCGGGAGGGTGACCAAGTTGGTGCTTTGCGACATCCAGTATGGCAAGCTGGCATTACCGCTACATTTGGTGAGGATGTAGCCTCTCGTGTTGCGGATGCACATGAAAGGTATCGCACATTAGATTTGAATGTTCGCCACTTCTCAACGCGCCCAGAGGCCGATCAAACGGCTGATATGCTGAATAACCGAGAAGGTCGCAAAATTGGCAAGAAAAATCCCAATATGCCAATGAAAGTTCAGGCTAAAGCAGTCTTAAATCACTTTCATAAAGATGGCCTCTACGTTATCAAAGAGGATGCATCTGGATTTTCAGTGGTGAAAGAGAAAATCACAGACGAACAGTTTCATTATATGAAAAGTCAATTTGATCGAGGAGATGATAATGGTTTCTCCCCCGAACAAATAGCGGCGGGGAAAAGGAATGAACCCCTCACAAAATATTATCCATGATAACGATTTCAAAATAACGTAAACTTAAGTTCGGCTTTTTCGGCAGTCATGTCTATGCAATGAAGCTATATGCTACCGCCGACAAAAAGCCGGATTTTTTATATGAATTGACAAGTTAGAGAGGGAATGATGATAGTTTTTCACCCAAAAAATTACTTGCTGGGGCGAAAAAGTAAATTAGCTGCTTTGTTTATGATGTTTTTCTCTGTGTTTTATTTTTATATATACAAGGAAATTAATATAGTCGAAGAGATATTTGATTATACAGACAAACATTGTCATGTTAATGATGAATGTGTTGTTAACATGGCAGACGTCACGCCATTTGAATGGGATTACATGTATGTCATCGATAGTGGGCAAGAACATAAACGTGTTGAAAGTTTTATCAACTTAAAAGTTGATGTGAATTTGGACTTTTTCCAAAATATTTTTTTTATTAAAGATAACAAACTTGTTCATCATGAAGGGTACTTTTATTACCCGGATTCCACTGATGAAAGAGGATTACTGTTAAATTTTGATTTTTATAAAAAGGGAATGAAACCTATTAAGTATTACGTCATATCAAAAGATAACGCGAGCATTTTAATAAAAAAGGAAAAAACGCCTTATAAAGTTCGTTATTGGTTTTCATATGCAAATGAAAATCAAGTGATAAGGGTGGATTGCTTGGATTTGCCTAATAAGTGCAATTTCTAAGAAAGGCGGTCAGTTGCTATAGTAGGCATCTTTTTCGCCAAAGTAAAATCCATTATGGCCTATAAGCAATTGATCGATACACGGAACAGAAAGATATCAGATTTTCAGCTTAAAAGAAGCCGGTTTTTCACAACGTTTTATTGACATGTCGCTCAATCGAAATCTATCAACGATTAGCCGCGAATTGAGACGAAACCGAGAAGCAGAGAGATATGATCCTGAACAGGCTCAGCTTAATGCCGTAGTGCGCCGCCATTCTGCGGTAAAATCAGTTAAAGTCACACCAGAGATAACATAGTGGATAAAACAGTTAAACTGGCAAGATTTAAGTCCGGAACAAGTTGTGAGGTATCAAGTATATTCGCGCCCTGGACTACCCCAAAAGGCCATCGTATTACTGACATTAATTTTTTGTCCCGGAAAAAGAATTACCCATTGACCTTATTATTTCCGTTTATTAGCGTGATAAGGCTTATTGATGATCCGGTCGCTTGTGAGGATCACCTTCGGGCAGCGACAACAACACTCCCGTAGCCTGCAAGGGAGTACACTGATGTGTGGTACATCTGCGCACCTTTGGAAGCAGATATCGTTAAGTTTAATTACGATGAAGGTTTCTTAATCTTATCCATCATGGCCAACCGGCCAGTCACCCGGACGGGGAACCTTTCCCGTCGGGCAGGTGTTCTCCGTCTTTTTTAAGGAGTTCACCACGATGCCAAACGATGAGTTTATTCTGCTTGACACGATCTCGCTGTCAGCCACCTTTCCCGACAGGACACCGCTGGAGCGGCTGTTTCTGGGATTTCTACTGGCCAAT
>NZ_JAQRFK010000083.1 GCF_028598745.1 Xenorhabdus sp. IM139775 | reverse complement strand
CCTTAGTTAAGTGAAAATATAAAATCCGATAGTTTTTATTGTGGTTATCCTGTGATTTATTGTTCTTCATAAATCACAGGATGTTTATCCCATTTGAATTGGTGAGGAAATGATGAACCTGATTACTGATAACGATGAGCCTCTGTTTTCTTCACCTATTCACGTTGATTTTGATATGACAAATGCGTGTAATCTTGCATGCAGACATTGTCATGCTGCATCAGGCAAAAGACAGGACAATGAACTGACTACGGCAGAAATAAAAAATATAATAAGTCAATTACATGAATCAGGTGTTATTGATTTAACCCTCGCTGGAGGAGAACCTTTTCTCAGGCCTGATATGTCTGAGATTTTGGCTCATGCGCAATCGTGTTTTGGTTTATATACCACTGTCGTCACTAACGGAACATTATTAAACAAAAAAATGATAAAAACGTTAGCGAATGAGTGTCCAGACATAAGTTTTAACATCAGCATTGATGGTTCAACACCGGATTCACTTGATATATTGCGCCACAGAAAAAACCGAGATCAAAAAAGAAGGGATCTGTTGTTTTCACAGATAATTTCTGGCGCAGAATTCCTCTCTGCTACCGGCCTTTCGCTTGGTGTTAGTTTTGTTGTGAGTGGTATGAATGCTGATGAACTTGAGGGAGTATACAGGCTTGCTACCAAAGAATTGGGCGCAAAAAGTGTCACGGCTATTCGTTTTTTTCCGGCGGGCTATGGAAAGAATGCGCTCAATGAGTTAGAACTGAAGTATCAACAGTGGCAGGGCGAGAGCATGAAAGCCTGTTTTTTGAACGATCCGTGCAAATAAAACACTGATTGATACTTTAACAAGACCGAATTGAGTGATATTCGCCCTATAATTGACTGTGTTGCATACAAATTAAGGTCGAAAAACGTTCGTGCTCTCGCCCTGTCAACAGTGGGAGTCAATGATACTTCATTTAACCCGAAACCATGATAATTTCCGAAAACTGACAATATCTGTCTCAGCCCCATGGGAAATTTATCTGCCATTAATCCGTAACGGATATTCACCACAGCAAATATGGGATATATGGGGATACCGCTCAACACTGACAGATCCAATGTATTCGTCCGTTTATCAGACTGCTGATCCCAGTGGCGTCGGAGACCTGAATATCAGTGGGAACGGAATGGTTTATCCTTCGGTTCTTATGTCAAGAAACGACTCTGTCCTGTGTGGTAATTTGCGGGAACACTCTCTGACTGATATCTGGTATAACGCCGCTGCCCTGAAAAAATTAAGAAATATTAAAATTTCTGATATAGGTTCTCCGTGCACCACTTGTGAGATAGGTGAATTATGTGGTGCAGGATCTCGTTCTCGTGCACTTTCTATAACAGGTAATCTGAAAGGGTTGGATTTATGGTGCCCCATCGTAGCTGAGAAAGATAACCGAAGGAGAACTGAGAATGTATTATTTACACAAAAATAAAAATACACTCAGAATTCTTCCGAGAAAAAAAGGGACTGAATTACGTTTTAATCAGAAAATATTTTTTGCCAATGAAGATCTGACAAAAATCATTGATTTTGTGATTAGTTCATCTGATATATCAAAACATGATTTTTTAGAAACCGGATTGTCAGAAGACATTATCCTTTGTGCTCTGGTCAGTCTTTCTGATGAAGGAATTTCTCCTGAAATATGGGGGGAAGTATGGGAAGGTAAAATCATAAAATACATTAACCTCCACTGTCAGAGGGAAAAAGAATGAACATTTTGAGTTATATCGAAAGTTTGGGAGCAGGTCTGAATGCAGAATGGGAAAGTATAGACTTCAGCATCAGTGCTTTTCCTGAACTTGCCCATAATACTATTCTCAATAAAAGACCCGAGGACGTTATTGATATCTACCAATTGACTGAGGATCTTCTTCAATATACAGCCATTCCCAAACAACGCTTCAATCATGGTTCTCAGTTCGGCCAACCTCCCTTTACATTATATGTTTCACCAGGACAGCGTTTTTTTATTGAAATGTATTTATGGTCTTCTGTTGATATGACCATCCATGATCATCCTTTTTCAGGCGCATTTTCAATCTTTGAAGGCGTCTGTAAACATGAAACCTTTACGTTTGAACGAACAGGAGGCTACGATACCCTTCAAACAGGGATTCTGAAATCTGAAACGAATGAATTGTTGTCTCGCGGGGATAGCCGCACCATCTTAAATGGTTCTCGTCTGATACATCGTAATCTCCACTTATCAAGACCAACAGTGACATTCATTATCAGAACTTATCGAGATCCTGGTTTCACCGGAATGCTTTTTGAAGAGTCTGGCCTGGGTATTGTCCCTGATTTAGGTGTGAGTGAATCAAAATACCTTGATTATCTTGACGGATTTATCCAACTTCATAATTACAGCCATGCTATCAAAATGATTAAGTTGCTGATGAATTCCAATGTCAGCCCTTATGCAAAGTTTCGCGCCATCGAAATGTATTTAGAGGATACCAGGCATTATCATGAAATTGATATGCTGGCTGATACTTTTTGTTCAGCGAATCTATTGATTCCTTTCCGAATACTGAAAGACTCCTTTGAATTGCGAAAAAACGCTATTTGTTAAGTGAGGCCAAATGACATCTTTAGCCGGAATTCTTGGGGCTTATAAAACATCATATCTCATTCGTGCCACTGATTCCCGAATTCAGGAAGGGTTGAATTCCCAGGATTTTTTTGCCCTACATTATCCTGTGAAAGGGCAGGAAATCGTTTCTGCGTCTATAGGCTATAGCCTCAATGAAGGGGACCGAATTATTTCTACTTACCGCTGTCTCGGTGATCTTATTGCCGCCGGTGTCAGCCCATATGCTTATTTTGCTGAAATAATGGGAAAGGCAGACGGATTGTCAGGCGGTAAAGGAGGCTGCATGCATCTGAGTTCCCCCCGGCATGGCTTTCTTGCTACCACCGGGATTGTCGGTGGCGGACTCCCAATAGCCTGCGGAACGGCGCTTTCTATGAAGTTGTCCGGTTCAGGACATCTTGTTTTTGTGACGTTTGGGGACGGGGCCACCACTACAGGGGCATTTCATGAGGCGCTTAATATTGCCGGCTTGTGGGCTCTCCCCGTTCTATTTCTGTGTATAAATAACATGTATGCCTTGCACACAAAACTTAGCCGGATAACAAAGAATACGTCGCTGTATAAAAAGGCTGCAAATTACCAGATCCCTGCTACCTGTGTGAATGTGTCCGAGCCTACCAAAGTTATCGATCTGGTTTCAGATTTTGCTGAAAAGGTTAGAAAAGGTAAGGGGCCAGCGTTTATCGAAATTTTGGCTCCCAGGTTGCACGGACATATGGCCGGCAGTACCACCGACTACATGAATCTGCCCTGTCAAGAGGAATTAAATCACGCAGATTCTCTGCTAATTCTCAGAAAGATTTTACTTTCTTTGACGAGCGGTCGGGAAACTGAGCTTCAGGTTTTCGAAAGAGAAACGGATGATTTTGTTAATCAGGTTTATCTGGATGCAATGATTGCTTCTCCGCCAGATCCTGATGCATTATTAACTCAGGTTACAGAGGCATAGATGGACGTTAATTGTGAAAAAACTGTCTGTCTGACTTTTGCAGAGGCACTTAACAGTGCCCTGAATTTAGCTTTAACCCATGATCCTGCTGTGGTTTTGTTAGGTGAAGATATTGGCACCCCTTCTGGCGGTATCTACAAGGTGACTCAGGGGCTCGAAGAACGTTATGGAACTCATCGTGTACGCACAACGCCTATTTCAGAACAGGGGATTATAGGATTGGGAATCGGACTCGCTTTGGTCGGTCATCGCCCGATTGTTGAAATAATGTTGATGGATTATCTTACCATTGCGTCTGATCAACTTGTTAATCATGCTGCGAAACTCAGATATACAACTAATGGGGTAAGCCACATTCCTCTGACGGTCAGGATGCATATTGGCGGGGGAACCATGGGGGGAGCACAGCATTCACAATCACTGGAAGCCTGGTTGACTCATATACCCGGGCTGAACGTGGTCATTCCCAGTACACCTGAAGATGCCAAAGGCCTGCTGCTGTCCTGTATCAGAAACAACGATCCCTGTGTCATGTTGGAGTGCATTGAATTATTGTGGTCAAAGGAGCGCAGTCCTGTCCCCATAGGGGATTATGTTATCCCGCTTGGGAAAGCGCGTATAAAACGTACTGGAACGGATCTGACTTTGATTTGTTACGGAAGGGCGGTAAGTTGGTGTCTGGAATCTGCTGAGTATATGGAGCAAACTTATGCAATCAGCTGTGAGGTCATTGATCTCAGGACGCTGACGCCTCTTGATCTACCCTCTATTTTAGCGTCTGTGAGAAAAACAGGCCGGGCTATGGTGGTACATGCTGCAAATCAATTCGGCGGTTTTGGCGCAGAAATTTCGTGTCTTATTACGGAAGAGTTACATGCTGTTCTTGCCCATCCGGTGATCCGCTTGGGAGCCAGAAATTGTCCCGTTCCTTACACCCGTGTCTTGGAAGAAGTATACTCGCCGAATGTTCGGCAGATCACTGAAAAAATAAAGTCTGTCTTCAGTATCGGGAATGTCTCTTAATGGTGTTGAATAACTCTGTGTTAAAGTTGCCAGGGATGTATCGTTTATTATCAGGCTATGGTCTGTCTGTTATCGCTGATACCTCTGTCTATATTGTTTTTGCTGTTTGGGCAAAACAAATTACGGGAAGCACATCAGGTATCGGTCTGGTTTTCTTCTGTTTTATCATTCCCTCATTAATCAGCCCCCTGACAGGTAACGTGATTGACAGTTTGAAAAAAGACAGGACGATAGTTCTGACCAATCTTTTTATGGCAGTCTCTATATTGCTTTTACATTATTCAGATAAAAGCAACCAGTATCTTTTACTCCTTTTTACCGCATTTATTTATGGTCTTGGGTACGTTGTGTTCAACGCAGCTCGCGTATGCCTCGTTGTTAACAATTATGAAGAGCGGTTTATCGGTAAAATAAATGCTGTACTTCGTACCTTACGAGAGGCTTTAAGATTATCTTCTCCAATATTAGGCATTTACATTTACACGACATTTGGATCAGATATCTTTGTGTATTTTGTCAGTCTGGCATTACTGTTATCTTGCTTGCTATTTTATCACTTCGAAAAGAGCGATAATTCTGAACGTAATAAAACAAATACTCAGGTCAAGCTATTTTCTTTAAACGGGTTAATGAAAGGTGTTTATGGACTCTGGAAAGATCGGTTGCTCAGAGTATGCATTACCTGTTTGTCTGTTACGCTGCTGGTAGCAGGTTTTTATGAAATTATACTTTTCAGTATCTTGGATAACATCGGTAAACCAGCGTCCCTGATAGGACAATTAATTTCTGTCCAGGGACTTGGTGCGGTGATTGGCGGTATATGTTCAATCAAGCTTATTCAGCGTTTCACACCGGCTATGTTAGTCAGTTTTGGATTTATTATCCAGTCTATTGGAATACTTGGGCTTTTTGTGCAGGATATATCAATAAGTTATATCAGTTGTGCGATTTTCGGCTTTGGTGCGCCAGTCTCCATGGTGGGGCTTGATACCATTATACAAACAACATTGCCGGCTGATATTCAGGGAAGAGCAAATACATCGCTTGAAGCTGTGACCAGTATTCCTTTCTCGCTCTCCTTTCTTTTATCCAGCGTGCTAACAACGCTAATTTCTTATAAGTTGATGCTGTTTTTTATGGTTGTAGTCACTCTGTCCGCTTCAGTCTATCTGCTGTTTAATATACGAAAGCATCATTTAGCCTGCCAACATTCACGAGATAATGATCCCTAAGTTAGCGATCAGGGACGAAATCTGCCAGGCTTCCATTTTCACTCCAGTCAGATTCACTTTTCTTAAATCCAGACCTTGAAGAGTGGCTCCCCTTAAATCACTGTAGGTAAAATCAGCATCGGTCCACTGGATACCAGAAAACTCACCTCCGGATAGATCAGCGCCTCTGAATACGGCTTTTTGTATATCTGTCTCATGCCATCTGTTTCCTTTCAATATGCAGTTTTCCATAATGATACCCGCGAGAATCGCATTACTGAGATTGCATCCTTCAATTTTTCCGGAACAAAACCACTTTTTTCTTGTTATATAATTTTCAAAACGTGCATTTTCAAAACTTGCTCCGCTCAGTTTGCAATGTAAAAATTCAGCGCCAAAGACATCAGAATACGAAAAATCGGTAAGTGATAAATTACAGCTAAGAAATTGTGTTTCTCTCAGCATGCCGTTGCGAAATGAACACCCCTTACTGCGGTCTTCATCATAAAATTGGCAAGCAATGAAAGTAGCTTCACTCAGGTTTGTTGAACTGAAGTCATAATGAGAAAAATCCAGTAACTCAAAAGTTTTGCCTGAAAAATCACGATGACTGGCAGTCCCAGTGTCTTGGAAAATTTTCAGCATAAAACAGCCCCCTAATGATGAAGTCTTAGTCCTGATTTTAACTGACTCCCGAATTCATATAATAAATGCAACATGCGGAAGTAATGTGGGCGGGAAATGAGTTGCTGATAAGCTACCACACTCTATCTGTAGTTGCATGATAATTCCGGGCAACCTGCAAGACAGACAGAATAGCATGGGCCAACAACGACAAGGTAATATGCAGGTACCTGCTTTACTACTATCGTATTTCATCATGATCCAGAACACATTCCCCTTTCTTTCCTCAAAGTCACACTCGATTTTCCAGCGATTAAGCGGTAAGGAGTTCAGCAGGGCGACTGAGTTAGGAATACTCTGAATACCACCCTATTCATCATCTTTTCTCATCATATTCACGGTGTTTTTGTTTTGGCTGAATTTAAAACCCGGATGAATCTGCTTAATGTTGCACATAATGTGTTGTGATTCTGTTAATTCATTGTCATGTTATTGCATTTTGAGAGTTAGATCGTCTGAATAAACACCTCCGTGATGAATGTCTCATCTGTTAGCTTGATAATTAAACCCTGCCGACCATAATACCTCATCTTAAAAATCCCTTATTACTGTTCAATAATAATTACGTATCCGATGGGTTTACTATGGCAACGGTAACTTCCCGCAACATGATAGCCGGGCTGGCCGGATGGACTGTACTCGCATTCTCCCCCGTACAGGCCGATGACCCGCCCTTTATTCAGCAAAAACAGCAATCACAGGCAGCCGAACAACGTGCAGCAACCCTGGATGCTCAGGAGCAACGCCGGCAGCAGGAAAGGCAGCAGGCGCTACAACAGCAACAGACACCGGATACCGATGTCCGGCTCACGCGACCCGACGTGCACCTGTCTGATTATCCAGCTGATGAACATCCCTGTTTTACGATCAATACCTTACGTTTAGAAGGCGATTCCGCTCGCCGTTTTCAGTGGGCACTGGATGCGGCAGGGGATGCCAAAGGGCGTTGCCTGGGCGGACAGGGGATTTTGCTGGTCAATAACAAGGTACAGAATGCCATTCTGGCCAAAGGTTATGTCACCACCCGTGTCATGGTGCAGGAGCAGGATCTGACCGGGGGTGTGCTGACGCTGACACTCCAGCCCGGCCGCATTGCCCATATCCGCTTTGATGAGCCGGTGTCCTGGCGTGGGCGGCTGTGGAATGCCATGCCAGCTGCCGCCGGGGATATCCTGAATCTGCGCGATATTGAGCAGGCGCTGGAGAATTTCAAACGGGTGCCCAGTGTTGAGGCCGACATAAAAATCGAACCCGGTCAGCAGGAGGCGACCAGTGACCTGCGGATCAGCTGGAAAGAGGGCCGTCCGTTCCGGCTCAGTCTGGGACTTGATGACAGTGGTGCCCAAAGCACTGGCCGTTATCTGGGGTCGGTGACGCTGGCGATTGATGCGCCTTTTGCCCAGAATGATCTGTTCTATGCCAACATCGGTAAGGATTTGTTTGAGCCCGGCCCCTTTGGGAACCGTTCCCGTACCGTTAACTACGTCTTCCCGCTCGGTTACTGGGCGTTTTCTGCCAACTACAACGACTACACTTATCACCAGAATATCGCTAACGCAAACGAAATCCTGGCCTACAGTGGTAAAAGCGAGAATGTGCAATTCACGGTGTCCCGGCTGTTATTTCGCAATCAGTCACACAAAACCACCCTTAATCTGCGCGTCTTTCGCCGCCATTCCACCAATGCCGTGGGGAATATCGAAATAGCCCAACAACACCGCCGTACTGCGGGCTGGGAGTTAGGCTTAAGCCAGCGCAGTTATTTCGGTGATATCACGTTGGACGCCGGCATCAACTGGCGGCGGGGAACCGGTGCCTTCGGTGCGTTGCCGGCACCGGAAGAAGCTTACCATGGGGGCAGTGCCCGCACGGGAATGGCCCTGGGGGATATCAGCCTAAATGTGCCTTTTCAATGGGGCACACAGCTCTGGCGTTATCACACCAAAGTGCGCTGGCAGTGGAGTGCAAACCCGCTGACACCGCAGGACAGGCTGGCGATTGCCGGTCGTTATACCGTGCGCGGGTTTGACGGCGAGCAGATGCTGTCCGGTGAAAGAGGGCTGCTCTGGCGTAATGAGCTGGCCTGGAATGTACTGTCGCGTGGTCACGAGCTTTACTGGGCGGTGGATTATGGTCGTGTGGATGGACCGGGTGCCCGTCATCTGGTCGGGCATCAGCTGGCAGGCGGTGCCCTGGGCGTGCGCGGCACGTTGTGGCGCAGGCTCAGTTATGACCTGTTTGCCGGGGTGCCATTTTACCAGCCCGCCGGTTTTCACACCCCGGGCGTGAGCGGCGGTTTCAGCTTCAATCTGGAAATCTGATAACCGCACTCATCCTTAATCACAAACAAATGTTGCGTTTATTTATTTGATCTGGACGGACTGATTTATGAACAAACAGTGTTATTGCCTTATTTACAGCCGCACGCACGGTGAATTGCGGGTGGTCTCGGAACTGGCCCGCAGTTGCAGCACCTCACCCGGGCAGCGTCGTGGTATCGGTGCATCGCGCTTGTGGGTGACGGTACGCCGCGCGGTGTGGCTGCTGGGGGCTGCGCTGTTTGCCGGACAGGCGTTGGCGGACGGTATTATCGCTGACAGGCAGGTAGCCCCTGCCCAGCGTCCGGAAGTGATAACAACCCAGAATGGCCTGCCGCAGGTCAATATCAATGCACCCAATCAGGCCGGCGTATCACATAACCCCTATCAGCAGTTCGATGTCGACCAGCGAGGCGCCATCCTTAACAACTCGGCGCTGATGACCTCAACCCAACTGGCCGGGATGATACAGGGTAACCCCCGCCTCGATCTCAATGCTGCACCGGCCCGGTTTATTATTAATGAGGTCAACAGTGATAAGCCCAGCCAGCTGCGGGGATTTCTGGAAGTGGCCGGCGGCCGGGCGCAGGTGATTGTGGCCAACCCGTCGGGGATTGTGTGTAACGGCTGTGGCACCATCAACGCCGGACGGATGACCCTGACCACCGGCAAGCCTCAGTTGAACGCCGACGGCAGTCTGGCGGGGTATCAGGTCGAGCGGGGCGTGGTGAGCATTGAAGGCGGCGGGCTCAATGGTGACCCGCGCCACGATACCGGGTATGTTGATATTCTGGCGCGGGCCGTGAAGCTGAACGCCGGCGTCTGGGCCAACGAAGAGCTTGCGGTGGTGGCAGGGCGTAACCGCATCAGTGCGGACAGCAAAACAGTGACGCCGCTGGACGAAAATGACAAAAAGCCCGAACTGGCGATAGACATGGGGCAGATGGGCGGCATGTACAGCGGTTATATCCGCATGATAGGCACGGAAGCCGGTGTCGGGGTGCGTAATCAGGGCGGGCATTTGCAGGCGGGGAAAACACTGACCGTCAGCAGCGAAGGGCGGCTGAGCTGGCAATCGGGGGAGCAGGAAGCCATCACTCAGGCAGGAGGCGATATCACCCTGACCGCCCGGAACGGGATTGAACATCACGGCAAACTGCACAGCGGCGGGCAGCTTGCGGTACAGAGCCGCGACGGTGACATTCAGCAGTCCGGCACCCTGGCGGCCGTGGGTGATATCCGGCTGACGTCGGCCCGGGGCATTCAGAGCCGCGGGTATTTGCTGGCCGGCAGCGATACTAGCAGTACGCTGAAACATAAGGCAAACCTGACGCTGAGCAGTCAGGGGAATACTCAGGCCAGCGGCCATTTGCTCAGTCTGGGGGATATCAACGTGACTGGCCAGCGGGTGGATATCAGCCACAGCCAACTGGCGGCCAGCCGGGCTGAGATTGCCGCACAAGCCGGTGGCGTTGCCCTGCAACAGGCAAAAATTGACAGTCAGCAGTTGACCGTAAAAACCCCGGGCGATATTGACGCACAACAGGCTCGGGTAGGTGTCGGTCGCTGGGAGATTGATGCCAATAATCTGTTCAATCAGAAGGCGGTCTGGTCTCAGTCTGGAACCGGGGAAAGCCGTTTTGCACTGACCGGGGCGCTGGATAACACCGGCGGCCGTATTGAAGCGCCACAACTCAGCCTGAATGCCGGTTCCCTGAACAACCAGCAGGGGCATCTGGTGGCGCTTGAAAAGACAGTGCAACACTGGCGGGTGACCGGATTGCTGAGCAACACCGACGGTCTGCTGGGTAACAACGGCAACCTGCGGCTTGATATCGGCAGCCTGAATAATCAGCGCGGCACGTTAAAGAGTCAATCGGCATTGGATATTACGTCGGGCGCTGATATCAATAACAGCGGGGGTAATCTGCTGTCCGGCCAACAGTTGACGGTGAAGGCGACGGGTCGCATCGATAACCAGCGCGGCACGTTGCAGGGGCTGTCCGCATTGAATGTGACGTCGGGGGGCGATCTCCAAAACGGTCAGGGTAATCTGTTGTCCGATCAGGCGCTGACTGTGAAGGCGACCGGCAGCGTCGGTAACCAGTCCGGTAATATTCAGGGCAAAGCGCTGGAACTGACTGCACAGACGCTGACGAATACGAAAGGTAAGGTTGTCAGTCAGGGGCATTTGCAGCTTAAGATCAATCAGGACATGGGTAATCAGCACGGACTCATTAAAGCCGATGATGTGCTGAAGATCCAGACTGACGGTCACTGGGATAACCGCGACGGCACCATTCAGGGCAGCAAGCAGGTGACCGTCTCTGCCCGTAGCATTGATAACCACGGCGGCACCCTACAAGGCAGCAAACAGGTTGATGTCTCCGCCCATAGCATTGATAACAGTGGTGGCAAACTGTCGGCCGAACAAAAACTGACCCTGAACGCTGCCGACAACATCAATAACCAGTCCGGTGACATCCGGGGCGAAACGATGCAATTGACGGCGCAGCACCTGAACAATGCACAGGGTAAGATCGTCAGTAAAGGCCATTTTCTGCTTGACAGTCATCAGTCGATTGATAACCAGCACGGGCGGCTCGATGCGGCTGACGCCCTGGATATCCGCACCCGGGGCCACTGGAATAACCGCAGCGGAACCGCCCAAAGCGGTAAACAGGTAGATGTCACTGCGCACAGCATCGATAACAGCGACGGTAAACTGTTGGCTGAACAAGCGCTGACCGTGAACACGACGGGTACTATCGATAACCAGCGTGGCACGTTGCAGGGGCTGTCCGCATTGAACGTGACGTCGGGGGGGGGATATCCAAAACGGCGGGGGCAAACTGTTGTCCGATCAGGCGCTGACCGTGAAGGCGGCCGGCAGCGTCGATAACCAGTCCGGTAATATTCAGGGTAAAGCGCTGGAACTGACCGCACAGACGCTGACGAATACGAAAGGCAAGATTGTCAGTCAGGGGCATCTGGAGCTTGAGATCAATCAGGACATGG
>NZ_JAQRFK010000082.1 GCF_028598745.1 Xenorhabdus sp. IM139775 | reverse complement strand
TCAAACCCCACTCCGGGCAACTCATTATGAACAATTTGCAGTGCCTGCCTGAGTGGCCCGAAAAGCTGTTTGGCTCTCGTCGTTGGCTGAATACCGTGGCCATAACGAACAAATAACTCATCATCGAACATGGTCTTCAAACGCGCGACGGCATTACTGACAGCCGGTTGTGACATTCCCAATGCCTTAGCCGCGCGTGTAATATTCTGCATTTGCATTACCGCATCAAAAACAGTAAGCAAATTGAGATCGACACTACGCAATTGAACATCGCATGGCTCTTTTTTTTCTGTCATTGCTGAGTTGTATTCAGTCATTGTTTCACTCCACTAAACTTATAGCAGTGATCTCATTAAATAATGGCTATTGGCCGTTCCTAAATGTTATAAATACCACATTTTAATATCGCAAACAGCCTTATCCATTAATAAGATCAATTACCCCAACTTGTCATAAAATAAATTGAGATTCGTCCTTGTACAAAAATTAAATATGCATAACCAATGTATCTTATTTACGTAACCGTAATATTTTTATAGGCAAAATATTAATGTGTTATATATGAATAGCAATAGCTCATAATAAAACGAGTATATTCCAACTCATTATCAGAACGCTCTATTAATATTCTCTATCAAGAAAATGATCGGATATATTAAATAACACTCAATTCTCTCAAGATATTGAAACACGATTTATTGATATTCTGTATGGTTATGATTTCTTAACCTAAAAACACTGTGATTAACATCCATCTACCCTTGCTCCTTAAAAATATAATGACTGTATAAAATAACAGGCATCACATTTACCCTCCATCAGAGCCGGATTTTACTCCATATATAGCGACGAAAAATAGATAAAAACATCGCTAAAAATGTAAAAAATAGTCACCAAACCTAACAATCGCTCAACAAACAACCACTGATGAGCATGATTCACTCTGTATTTAGACTCATAGCGCTTGACATTATTTTTTAGATAAAGTATCTATATTGACTAACAGTTAAAATTCATTTAACAAATTTATCAAGGTTAGCTTACATGATTCATCCTATTTTCCTACTAAGCCTACTACTTATCGCCTTTCGTGTGCGCGGTATGCTGGTGGGTGGGGAACAGGGCTAAGTTAACCTCCATCAGAAACAGAAAACCCGCGCACGGCGCGGGTTTTTTTTACCTGCTCGGCGCTCAAAAACAACACACAATCACTGAACTAAGTTACCTAACCAAATCAAATGGTTATTTTATATTAACAGGAGCACAACATGAGCCAGCAAGTTATTATCTTTGATACAACATTACGTGACGGAGAACAGGCATTACAAGCCAGCCTGAGTGTAAAAGAGAAACTGCAAATAGCTTATGCACTGGAAAGGCTGGGGGTTGATATTATTGAAGCCGGCTTCCCCGTTTCTTCTCCGGGAGATTTTGAATCCGTTCAAACCATCGCCCGTGAAATTAAGAATAGCCGTATCTGTGCCTTATCCCGCTGCGTTGACAATGATATCGATGTCGCCGCAGAAGCCCTGAGAGTAGCTGAAGCCTTCCGCTTGCATATGGTACTGGCTACCTCAAATCTGCACGTCGAACATAAATTAAAAAGAACCTTTGATGATGTTGTGGAAATGGCCGTTCGTTCCATCAAACGGGCACGCAACTACACCGATGACGTCGAGTTTTCCTGTGAAGATGCCGGTCGTACCGATATCGATAATTTGTGTAAAATCGTCGAGCAAGCCATCAAAGCGGGTGCCACCACCGTCAACATTCCCGACACCGTTGGCTATACCACTCCTTACCAATTTGGCGGTATTATCCGCACCTTATTTGATCGCGTACCCAATATTGATAAAGCAATTATTTCCGTCCATTGCCACGACGATTTAGGCATGTCCGCCGCTAACTCCATTACGGCAGTTCAGGCCGGTGCCCGTCAGATAGAGGGCACAATCAATGGATTAGGGGAGCGGGCGGGTAACTGCTCACTGGAAGAAGTGATCATGACGATCAAAACACGCCAACAAATGTTGGGTGTGCATACCAATATCAACCATAAAGAAATTTACCGTACCAGCCAGTTAGTCAGCCAAATTTGCCATACGCCGATCCCGGCCCATAAAGCCATTGTTGGCAGTAACGCATTTTCCCACTCATCCGGCATTCATCAAGATGGCGTCCTGAAAAATCGTGAAACTTACGAGATCATGACGCCAGAATCCATCGGTCTGAAAGATACCCAATTAAACCTGACCTCGCGTTCCGGGCGTGCCGCGGTGAAACATCGCATGACAGAAATGGGCTATCAAGAGAGTGACTACGATCTGGACGCGCTGTATCAGGCATTCTTGAAATTGGCAGACAAAAAAGGGCAGGTGTTTGATTACGATCTGGAAGCCTTGGTGTTCATCAATCAACAACAGCAAGAGAATGAACATTACCGTCTGGACTATTTCAGTATCCAGTCAGGCACCCATGTCGTACCGACTGCCACCGTTCGCCTGACCTGCGGGGATACGCTCAAATCTGAGGCCTCGACCGGCAATGGGGCGGTTGACGCTATCTATCAAGCCATTAACCGCATTACGGGTTATCCACTGGAATTAATTTCTTATCAATTATCCGGTAAAGGGCACGGTAAAGATGCGCTCGGTCAGGTGGATATTATCGTGGAATGTTTTGGCCGCCGTTTTCATGGAATGGGTTTGGACACCGACATCATTAAATCCTCGGCCAAGGCCATGATCCACGTCCTGAATAACATCTGGCAGGCTGAACAAGTCGTAAAAGAGAAGCAACGCCTCTCCCAAGGCAATATCCCAAACGATAACCGGAACAACACAAAGGAAACTGCATAATCATGTCTTCCAGCCAATCTATTTCAAATTACGCAACGTCAGGTAAGCAAGAAACTCATCGCTGTCATATTGCTGTTTTGCCTGGTGATGGCATTGGCCCTGAAGTGATGAAGCAAGCCTATAAGGTATTGGATGCCATCCGCCATCGTTTCAATCTCCGCATCACCACCAGCGAATATGATGTGGGTGGGATCGCCATTGATCGTCATGGCACACCGTTGCCTCAAGAAACAATTATCGGCTGCGAAAAGGCTGATGCGATCCTATTTGGCTCTGTGGGAGGGCCGAAATGGCAACATCTCCCGCCGACAGAACAGCCTGAACGGGGGGCATTATTGCCACTGCGTAAGCTCTTCAAACTGTTCAGTAATTTACGTCCGGCACGCTTATATGCAGGATTAGAATCTTTTTGTCCCCTTCGCCATGATATTGCCGCCAAAGGCTTTGATATTTTATGTGTCCGTGAACTGACCGGTGGCATTTATTTTGGCCAACCCAAGGGGCGTGATGGTGAAGGGAAATATGAGCGTGCTTTCGATACTGAAATTTATCATCGTTTCGAGATAGAACGGATCGCACGCATTGCATTTGAGTCTGCACGCACGCGCCGCCATAAAGTCACTTCGGTTGATAAAGCGAATGTTTTGCAAAGTTCCGTGCTGTGGCGTGAAGTCGTTAGCGAAATTGCCAAAGATTATCCTGATGTTGCCATCGAACATATGTATATCGATAACGCCACCATGCAACTGATCAAAGATCCGGCGCAATTTGACGTGCTATTATGTTCCAATATTTTCGGCGATATCTTGTCCGATGAGTGCGCCATGATCACAGGCTCAATGGGCATGTTGCCTTCTGCCAGCCTGAATGAAAAAGGGTTTGGCTTATATGAACCTGCGGGTGGTTCAGCCCCTGATATCGCGGGCAAAAACATCGCCAACCCGATAGCCCAAATATTATCCGCCGCCCTGTTGTTGCGTCATAGCCTTGGGCACCTTGATGCCGCAGGTGCCATTGAACGGGCGATCAACCGCGCTTTGGAACAAGGTTATCGTACCGCCGATCTTGCGGGTAATGACAAAGCAGTCAGCACCGATGAGGTGGGTGATATCATTGCACGTTATATCACCGAAGAGGTTTAGGGAAAATATAACCAAGCAAGCAGATAACGAAGGCCAAGCCATCGAAAAAGGCCAGTGAGCTAACTTACTGGCTGCCCCCTATTTCATCCTTGGCCCGGATTACAGGGTAAACGCAGCATGGAGGCGTGAAAATGAACACCTTCGGCAGGTTTGATTTTAAATCTGCGTGGATTACGCCACTAAAAGGATAATTCACAGGAAAAGCTAAAGTTATAAACATTTATTGTCTAACCAGAACCATTTTATTCACTTTTTCTGTGGATATGTATGTGAAAAAGAGCGGGGTAAAGCGGGTATACTTTTATTACATATTTTTACACTCCTTATGGGTGTAAATTAACAATCTTTATTTTTCATATTGTTAAGTCATTTTATGCCTCTTTTAATAAGGTATCTTACTCATAAAAGCTTTCGCATTTTCTCGATCTGAACAAATATCAACCAGTGGTGATTTTATCCACAGGATATGCCTTTTAGTTAAACAAAAATAGCCTGTTTTTGTAGAAAAGATCACTCATTAGGGCTGTAAATCAAACCAGTGATCTCACTTTTTACCACTTATCCCATAAATCTGTGGATAACATAGTGTAAGATCCTGTTTATTATCACTGGGAATAGGTGAACAATCATAACAAGTCTATTTTTAATGCAGAAAACACCCATGAAAAAATCTTTTATATCATGCTATTATCAAAACAATCACACCAATGATAAATTAATAATGATTTCCCAAAAATCATGCGGCCATTTTTTAACCAGTAAAAAATAGACTCTATCACATGCACTTCACACCGCCGGCACCACCTGAAAACGAACAACAACTATTCAATCGCGCCCAATCTCTGGCAGGCTTATCTATGGGTGAATTGGCTGCACTCGCCAGACTCCCCATTCCTCCCAATTTAAAACGTGATAAAGGTTGGGTCGGTATGTTGCTTGAATATTATTTAGGTGCAAATGCCGGCAGCAAACCCGAACAGGATTTTGAACATATCGGCATCGAGCTGAAAACCATCCCTGTGGATAGCAAAGGTTACCCATTAGAAACCACCTTTGTCTGCGTTGCGCCTTTAACAGGTAACAGCGGCATTCGATGGGAAAACTGTCACGTCCGGCGTAAGTTATCCCGTGTCCTGTGGATACCCGTTGAAGGCGAAAGGAGCATTCCACTTTCCGAGCGCCGCGTTGGCTCGCCGTTGCTTTGGAGTCCAAATATCCTTGAAGACGAGTTGCTGCGACGCGATTGGGAAGAACTCATGGATCTTATTGTGTTAGGGAAAGTCGAGAGCATCACGGCCCGTCATGGTGAAGTGTTACAACTACGTCCTAAAGCCGCCAATAGCCGGGCATTGACAGACGCGATAGGCGAATACGGTCAGCCAATCATGACGTTGCCCAGGGGGTTCTATTTGAAGAAAAATTTTACAGCACCGTTATTGGCTCGCCACTTCGTTTTGTAACTTTGGTTGTTGTCACCCAAGTTGACTAAATTAGCATTTCGCTTTCAGTTTAAAATCAAACTTTGTGTCGCCCACCCTAGCGACAGCGAGATCTAATTGAGAGTAAGGAGATAATTTCATCGCAGAAATATCCACAAAACCGGTTGACGGATCATAGTCAAGATAAAAAGTACCAATCAGCGGGTAACTGCGATTGATCCTGTTTCTGATATAAATGGCGCATGTCAGCTCGTTGCTGCTGGCAATAGAAGGAATATTAACATATTCCATGCTACTCCCCACTTTCACGGCGGGAACCTGAATATCCCTGATCCCCTCCGCATCCAATATCAGCAAATAGGTACCGACCTTGGCATCTGTTGTATCTATTAGGTTCAGATCAATGGAAAAATTCGGTTGTTGATAATACGCAATATCACTTATTCCAATCACAATCATTCCTCTGCTTATAGGATTACCATCAGATCATGCAAATTCCATCAAATAGACGCTGATTTAACCTTAACATTCTGAAAATAAAATATATATTTAAAAAATTATGCCAATTATCGTATGACGCTGCATAATTTTAAGCCTTTTCATGTCTGCTTATCATTAATAAATTAAATAACAACAAAATATAAAACCACAATATTGCAAGTGACATAATATTATTAATAAATAATTAACATGATTTTTATTATCTCCGGCCATTAATTTTGGCTATTACTGAGCGACTTTTTTACTTTTTTCAATGCCATTTGCCTTTTTAGCGGGGAGAGATAATCGATAAAAATAATGCCCTGTAAATGATCAATTTCATGCTGCATCACGATAGACAGAAAATCTTCACGTTCCATTGTTATCGGCTGACCAAACCGATCACATGCCTCTACCTTCACTTTTTCAAACCGTTCAACCTCGGCATAATATCCGGGTATCGACAGGCAGCCCTCCTGATTCACGACCCGGCGCTCTTTTTCGACAATCTTTGGGTTAACCAAAACCATCGGTTGATCACGAGTTGGAGAAAGATCAATGACCAAAACGGCTTCTTTCCGACCAACCTGTGGCGCTGCCAGACCAATGCCATTGTCAGTGTTGTACATTGTCTCCAGCATGTCATCAATCAACGTTTGAACTTTATCAAAATCAGTCACATCAACACATTTTTGTCTTAATCTTTCATCTGGAATGGTGAGAATATCTAAAATTGCCATAACGTATCATCCTTTGTTAGTGACACCGACGTTTGAAATTTTTTGAACATACCGATTATTGCTGAAATATGTCTTATTCTCAATGCGAGATCAGCCATGATTAAAATGAGTTGACTTAAAAATAGAGTCCTACTGCTGAGTGGTAAAATTAACTCAATATAAATTAATGAAATAATAAAAAATGCCAATCGAAAAATATCGCTTGGCATCGTTTGATGAAAATTCCTTCCTCCTTACATTGTAGGAGGAAGGTAATAACCGACAATTTTTAATTACTATTTGGCATTTCCAAATGCCTGAGACAAATCCGCTATCAGATCATCCACATTTTCAATACCAACAGAAATACGGATCAGTTGTGGCGTAATGCCGGCAGCCAGACGCTTTTCCAGCGGAATGGAAGCATGGGTCATGGTAAACGGTTGACCAATCAAACTTTCCACCCCGCCTAAACTTTCCGCCAGCGTAAACAATTGCAGTTCTTTAATCACTCGCCGCACATAATCTTCATCGCCTTTCAGTACGATGGAAACCATGCCACCAAAACCTCGCATCTGACGCTTGGCCAATTCATGCTGAGGATGAGAAGCCAGCCCCGGATAATACACTTTATCAACTTGTGGCTGCTGTTCGAGCCAATGCGCAATCTTCCCTGCACTGTCAATATGACGCTCCATACGCAGTGCCAATGTCCGAATGCCGCGCAGGACAAGGAAACTACTGAATGGGTCAAGAATGCCACCAATGGAATTTTGCAGGAACGCAACTTGCTCCGCCAATTCAGCGTTATTTCCTACCACCGCAAGACCTGCGATAACGTCAGAATGTCCATTCAGATACTTGGTTGCAGAGTGCACCACAATATCAAAACCCAAATCAAGTGGGCGCTGAATATAAGGAGAAGCAAACGTGTTATCTGCAACACTGATGATATTATGATGTCTGGCAAGCTGTGCAATCGCCGCTAAATCAGCCAATTTCAGTAATGGGTTCGTGGGCGTTTCCACCCAAATCATTTTTGTGTCAGGCTGGATTGCCGCTTCCAATGCCGCAGTATCCCCCGTCTCAACATAGGTGACTTTCAGCCCCGTCGTCCGGCGACGCACTTTCTCCAGCAACCGGTAAGTCCCACCATAGAGATCATCTACTGCAATAATATGACTGTCTTTATCAAGCAATTCCAAAATGGTCGAACTGGCAGCCAGACCAGAACCAAAAGCATAACCCCGTGTGCCATTCTCCAATTCAGCAATCGCACGCTCTAAGGCATCACGTGTCGGGTTTCCACTACGGGAATATTCATATCCCGTATGTTGACCCGGTGCCGGTTGAGCATAAGTCGATGTCGCATAAATAGCAGGCATGACTGCCCCCGTGTGATCAGGGACATAACCTGCATGAACGCTTTGTGTATCAAATTTAATCTTATTAAACTCGGCCATTAATTTATTCCTAAAAAAGATCAATTGAGTTGTTGACGCCATGCGTTCAGCACATCAGTACGAGTCACCAGCCCCAAAAAATGATGATTATCATCAACAATCAGCGCCACATGCCCCGCATCAAAAGTGGCCGTTAACTGCCCCAATGGCGCTTTTTTATTGAGTGTATGAACCTGACGGGTCATCGCTTCAGTCACAGGGAAGGAGAAATTGTGTGAATTGGCCTGAATAGTGTGCATGAGATCCCACTCATCAATGATACCAACGACTTGCCCGTCTTCGATCACAGGTAATTGTGAAATGTCATACAGCCGCATGCGGCCATAGGCGATCTGCAAGGTATCTTGCGGGGAAACTGAAACCGTCGCACCATCCTGATAACGATAGGTAATATAATCGCTCAAATCATTTTCTTTGGGTTGTGAACGCAGTCCTTGTTCCAATAACCAATAATCATTAAACATCTTCGACAAATATTTGTTGCCGCTGTCACAAGCTAACGTCACCACCCGTTTCGGCGTGGTCTGGGTACGGCAATAACGCAGCGCCGCGGCCAGCAATGTGCCTGAAGAAGAGCCTGCCAGGATGCCTTCTTTCAACAGCAAATCCCTGGCGCAGGTAAACGCGTCAGCATCAGTAATGCGATAAGCCTGATGAACCTGAGAAAAATCACCCAGCGGCGGGATAAAATCTTCGCCAATACCTTCGACAAACCAACTACCGGCTTCGTCATAGTGACCATGCTCAACATAATCGGCAAGAATGGAACCTTTGGGATCGGCGAGGACAAATTCCGTATCAGGGGAAACCTGCTTAAAATACTGGCTTAACCCCCCAAGTGTCCCACCAGAGCCGACCCCCACCACCACAGCATCGACATGCTGTTCCATCTGCTGCCAAATCTCTGGCCCCGTGGCCGCAAAATGGGCGGCTGAATTCGCAGGATTATTGAATTGATCAATATAATAAGCGCCGCTGATTTCCTTCGACAGACGCAGGGCATAGTCCTGATAATATTCTGGATGCCCTTTTCCTACATCAGAGCGTGTCAGGCGTACATCGGTTCCCAGCGCCCGCAGGTGATAAATTTTTTCCCGGCTCATCTTGTCAGGCACAACTAAAATCAGTTTATAGCCCTTCATGGCGGCAACCAACGCCAGCCCTATCCCCGTATTACCTGCCGTGGCTTCAATAATAGTGCCACCCGGCTGTAACACCCCCTGTTTTTCTGCCTGCTCAATCATTGAAAGTGCAACACGATCTTTAATCGATCCCCCCGGATTTTGATTCTCTAATTTAATAAATAGCCGGCATGGGCCTGTATCCAGATGAGTCAGTTCCAATAGTGGTGTATTCCCTATAAGTTCAAGAACTGAGCGTGGTGCTGCCATATTTGCCTCTTGATAATCGGTAAAATTTGCAAATAAAACTTTCAGAAAATAAAACCTTCAGACCGGAAGAGAATAACGCCGCACAGCAATCAATTTGAAAGAATAAATAAAAACTACTTATAACAAAAGGGAATTAATTATATGGTAAAGTGACATACAATTAAATGACACAAGGTGATTGCATTAACCATACGCCAATAACAAACAACAAACAAAAGGGGCTTTATGTATACCTACAAACAAGCCGCCAATTTTGCGGCATTCGTGTTATATGCCATGGAAATGAACACCCAGTATTACAATCATCCAACGCCGCCGGCCGATCCCCGGATTAACGAGGATGGATGGAGAGTGATAGCGTATCTCTCAGCAGATGATCTGTCTTTCTCAGTCACGCCACGAAAAGGCGAATGGCCTGATCATGTCTGTTATGGCTATGTGGCTGAAAAAAATGTGGCCGAAAAACGCCCCGCATCAGGGGAATATATTGTTGCTATACGCGGAACCGATCCCACTATTTTGCTGGAGGATATCCACGATGGACTGATGGATTTCTCCTCACCGTGGACCCGTTTCCCCAAGATAGCCGTCAGCCAAGGTTTTTTTAGTCTCTATGATTCAATGAAGCTGATTGCCATTGAACCTGAATCTCACTGTGATTACAGCAAGCTCAAATTGGCGGAAGCGATTACCCAACTTATCGGAAAAGATAGCCGGTTCACTATTGTCGGCCACAGCCTTGGCGCCGCAATTGCATCCTACCTTATGTATGAAATCGGTCCTCTCGCCCCCAATCACTCAGCCTGTTTATTTGCCTGCCCACGACCAGGAAACAAGGCATTCTCCAAACGCGTTAGCCAAAACTTTAGCCATTTTGCGGTGTTCAATTATATCGATGATGTTGTCCCTCATTTGCCGCCTGAATTCTTGGCATATGCTTCATTGGACCCGATTAACGAGTTTAAATCTCAAACCCCGCTGGATATTTCAGATGGGCCGTTATGTAACCACTATTTAATCAATTACATTGCCAGATTAGATTTGGATGTGTTTAACCGCGTGACAAAATACGGTGATATTGATTCTTGTATCAATCGATAGCCCCTGTTCAATCGATAGCCATGACTCAAGTTAAGTAAGATCACTTGATTTTTGTGCCAACCCCTGTAATACCTATTTTGTGTTGGAAAGGCATAGATAAACAGGAGCATCACGATGAAATGGCGTGGTTATACATTCGGTGCAATATTCAGTGCAATAATGTTAATGGCTGGCAGCCTGTTTTCCCCTGCATTATGGGCAAAAGGGGAAGCATATTTGTTATTCCACATGGGGCTGGGAGCCGGTGGTCAATTCTTTGTCGGCGGTACATTGCAAAATAAAGGCGACCAGCCTGTGGCGGGAGGTTATCTGGCTATTTTACCCCTTAACGCCAAATGTGAGCCGGGGACACTGACAGTGCACGCATTTGAGCCATTGGCGTCAGGGGCAAAGCAAGAGTTTCGCATCCCCATCGATACCCCGTTAAGCAGCTATCGTTTAATGGGTTTTGCTGCCTATGACGATATGGGCTTTCCTCTTCCTGCCATCGATGAAACAGCAAAAATCATTCAAGAACGTGAACCCAGTGAGCGCAAAGCCTGTCAATTAGCCCGAAAGCCGTAAAAAATAATAAATTCTATGATGATAAAATCCCGCAAGCTAATACGGGATTTTTTTTGATGTCAGTAATGGGATGGGATGAAAAATTGCCCCGGAGATTGTCCGTTCCCGCCTTTGCCCCCATCTTTGCAATTGCTATCAGGTATTCCATCCTTACCATTTTGTCCGGGTTTTCCATTTAATGTATTGCAGTCAATATGTTTTGCATCATTAACTTTATTTTCAGTTTCTGCATGTAATGATAAAAAAGGAAAACTTAATATAGCAGCAAATACAATGAGTTTTGTGAGTTTCATTTTTATTTCTCCATATAAATACAATATTTTTATCAACGTTAACGTCCCGTTTTTCATTTGGTTACAAAATTTAATATTCCATCTGACCGGCGCCTTTTGTCGCCTGACAAAGGTAGATATCCGCCCTCAAACCGGTTTTCGCTGCGTATTGTTGCTCAATCACCTTTTCCACTCTTTTCACCCGATCAGGAGGAACCAGTGCCACCACACAACCGCCCCCTGTCATGCGAACGCCCCCGCGATCACCTATCACATTTTTGACCATCGCCACCAACACATCAATTTCACTGACCGTAATTTCAAAATCATCACGCATGGAAAGATGAGATTCGGCCATAAGCTGGCCAAGGCGAAATACATCCCCCGCCTTCAACGCCTCAGCCGCCCATTGAGTACGCACATTTTCACTGACCACATGCCTGGCCCGTTTGACGAGCAATGTATCGAGCAACGCTTGTTTGGCACTGAACTGTTCAAGCGTGATATCACACAATGCCTTTACACCCAATAAACGGGCGGCTTCTTCACATTGCTGCCTGCGCGTATTGTATTCGCTGTCCACCAAGCCACGCTGTTTATTGGAATTGATGATCATCACGACCACCTCATCAGGCATAGGGACAGGTTGCATTTCCAACGTCCGGCAATCAATCAGCAAAGCATGATTCTCCTCGCCGCAAGCAGAGATTAACTGATCCATGATGCCGGAATGGCAACCGACAAATTGGTTTTCGGCCTGCTGCCCATTCAGGGCAATGATTTTGCGGCTGATATCGAGCCGGTAAAGCGAGTTAATCGCCTGCCCAATCACAACTTCCAACGATGCCGATGAACTCAAACCCGCACCTTGGGGAATATTGCCACTCATGGCGATATCCATGCCACCAAACGAATAACCCCGCTCTGCCAGACACTTCACCACACCACGGACGTAATTCGCCCACATTTTTCCTTGCTGAAAAACAATGGGCTGGCGGAGATCAAACTCATCCACCTGATGATGATAATCAACCGCAATGACCCTGACACACGTATCTTCACGTTTAGCCGCAGCAAGTACAGTCTGGAAATTAATGGCGCAAGGCAAGACAACACCCTGATTATAATCCGTATGCTCACCGATCAGATTCACGCGTCCCGGTGCCTGAAAAAAGTGCGTTGGAGAAGCGTTAAAACACGCACGAAAAGCGTCTGTTACGTTTTGGATTAAGGTTTGCATCTCTATTTTCCTCCACAACCATTTTTTAGCAGAAGTGAGCGGATTTAAAATGGATGTCGCTGACATCCCGTAACCGCTGGGCTGCCTGCTCCGGTGTTAAATCACGCTGGGATCCCGCCAGCATT
>NZ_JAQRFK010000081.1 GCF_028598745.1 Xenorhabdus sp. IM139775 | reverse complement strand
CAGAAAACGCATTCAGTATAATATCTAACTGATTCTTACCGGCAATAATAACCTGAATCTGTAAATTATTTTCTGAATGGTGAGTGGTAATGACAGTCACTTCTTCGTTCCCTGAATATTTCTTTACAACTTCCAGTAACTCTTGCTCAAGTTGTTCAGTTTTAGTGCTGATGGTCATTTATCCTACTAAAATTAATTAAAATTTTTAAATACCTTCATGCTATCCAAATAAATAACCTTCGATAGTTTAATAAACATAATATTTTTACGCTTAATATCCCCATCAAATGGGTGATAAAGAAAAATAGACGAATAATATTTGTCATTTTGTGGTGTTGTCAGGCAGGATAATAGCCTGATGTTATGCGCAAACGTTTTGGATGAATAAGTAAATAGGTATTATTTTGAACAGTAAAATTGGCCAGTGGGCACGCTATCTTTTGATTTTGGGATTAACTTTTTCTTTTCACGCATGGAGCGCACCCAGTAGCTTCGAACAAGCCAAAGTTGAATCAAGAAAAAATGTTTATAGCGGACAGACAAAATCAGAGATAGGCACGTTATATTGTGGGTGTGATTGGCAATGGGTTGGCAAGAGTGGCGGGCGTGTTGATCTGGCGTCTTGTGGTTATCATGTCCGATCACAGCAAACCAGGGCTGCACGCATTGAATGGGAACATATGGTGCCGGCTTGGGTATTTGGGCATCAACGTCAATGTTGGCAAAAGGGTGGGCGGAAAAACTGCGTTGAAACTGATCCTGTATTTCGCAGGATAGAATCAGATATGCACAATTTGGCACCGTCAATTGGTGAAGTTAATGGTGATCGCAGTAATTTTGGTTACGGAATGCTCGCCGGAAACATCCCTGATATGTATGGTTCATGCCGCAGTAAGGTGGATTTTAAGTCACGTCTGTTTGAACCGCGCGACAGAGTGAAAGGAATGGTTGCCAGAGTCTATTTCTATATGCACGACCGCTATAATCTGACGATGTCACGCCAGCAGCAGCAATTGATGATGGCATGGGATCGTCAATATCCAGTGGATGCTTGGGAGCGTGAAAGAGATAACCGGATTGCCAAAATTATGGGGCACCATAACCCCTTTGTGACTGGCAGTAAAAAATGGCAATTGGGGCATAAAAACTCAGGTCAGGGTTTGATATCTCAGCAAGGATTAGCGGCACAGAACAGTGCGCCAAAGCAAAACCATTTGCAAGCAGGGAACAATCAGGTATCAGCCCAAAGAACTGCCGCAAAAACGGCACAAAATGAAATGATTAAGGGAAATAAGAATAGTCAGATTTATCATTTTGCGCATTGTTCTGGTTATAAGACCGTGGCAGATAAAAACGCAGTTTATTTCCGTTCAGAAGCAGAAGCTAAAAAAGCAGGCTATCGTTTAGCCGGTAATTGTAAAAAATAGCAATGGTGAATGGTGAAAATCGTTGCCAATAAAAATCAAAGAATGTTTCAGTAAAATTTAACCTTCAAGCTTGTCATAAATAAAAAACTGTCATTATACTGACATCATAGTCCGTTAAATTACCCCAAAGAAAGCGGAAAGATGTGAGGAATGCTAATGACAGCGACTGAAACTGCATTCCCGGTTAGGAGCCGGCGATTAAGATCATATGTTACTAATGAAAGAGTGACGATCTTAACGCCGGTTTTTTTATGGACCCTTAATGAGCTTAAAAGGAAGCTCCTCTCTATTACTCAGCGAGATAAAACACCGTAAAGTGAAACTTAACGATAAGGTGTGCGATTATGGCCAGACAGAAAGCAGTGCTCAAAGCTCGTCGTGAAGTGAGAAGAATGTTAAAAAAGGACATGCGACAATCACGTTATCGAAACCATGATAATGTCACTTCATTGGTACAGTTTGGCGGCGTTGAAGCTATCGGAATGGCACGCGAAAGCAGGGATACATCAGACGTTATGCCGCGTAGCGAAGTGCAGTATCGCTATATGCGGGCAATCAATAACAAGCAATTGATTATTGCCAATGGGGAAGCCGGCTGTGGCAAAACCTATATTAGCGCCGTCATGGCAGCCGATGCTTTAATCAATAAAGAGGTTGATAAAATCATTGTAACGCGTCCGGTATTACAGGCAGAAGAAGATCTCGGTTTTCTGCCGGGAGATATGGCGGAGAAATTCGCGCCTTATTTTCGGCCTGTTTATGACGTGCTATTAAAACGCATGGGCGCTTCATTCCTGCAATATTGCCTGCGTCCTGAAATTGGCAAAGTGGAAATTGCGCCTTTTGCCTATATGCGGGGCAGAACATTTGAGAATGCCTTTGTGATCCTCGACGAAGCGCAGAATGTTACCGTCAATCAAATGAAAATGTTTTTAACTCGATTAGGAGAAAATGTCACAGTCGTTGTCAATGGTGATGTTAGCCAGTGTGATTTACCGGTAAATATTACATCGGGATTGGCGGACGCCCTGGCGCGATTTTCTGATGATGAAGCTATCAGTGTGCTCCATTTTTCTCAACAAGATTGTGTACGTTCCAGATTGTGTCAGAAAGCGCTTTTGGCTTATGGTTGACAGCCAATAGATCTCAAGAAATATCCCCCGGTTAACTTTGTGGCTGGGGGATATAAATTGAACCAGACGTTAATTGTATTTAAAAAGTGAATTATCACTTCACCTTCATTCCCGCCATAGTCATTAAAGCGCGAAATAACGTGGATACGGCGTATAAGGCCAGTACACTGCAAAACCAAATGGCTAGCATCCAGCCTAAGCGCTGCCATAATGGAGGGCGTTGTGGTGCTGTTTTAATGGTAGCCTTGTTCAGGGCTGATTTTTCCTCGGAAGACATAATAGCTCCAAAAGGTATAAGTCAAAATAATCGGGATGATAAACAGGGCACCAACCAGCATAAAGCCGAGCGATTGAGGCGGCGAGGCGGCCTCTTCATAGCTAATAAAGGGAGGGATAATGTTCGGCCAAATACTGATCCCCAACCCGGTGAAGCCCATGAAAATCAGTAACAGCGCTGTCAGGAACGGGGTGTAATGGCTTGAGTTCGGGGATGCTTTTAAGAGCTGCCAGCTTGACCCTAATACCAGTAATGGTACGGGCATAAAGAAAAACAGATTTGGCAAACTGAACCAACGTTCAGCCATTGTTGGATGGGCGAGTGGCGTCCAAATACTGATAATGGCAATAACCGCCAGCATCAGTAAGGTTAGGGGGCGCAGGACACGATACATCTGTTGTTGCAGATGACCTTCGGTTTTCATCACCAGCCAGCCGCATCCCAATAGGGCATAAGCGATAACCAGGCCAAACCCACAAAATAAGGGAAAAGGTGCCAGCCAATCAAAATAACTACCGGCATAAACCCGGTTTTCGACAGGAAAACCGGTAATAACCGCCCCGACAACGATGCCCTGCATAAAAGTAGCGAGGATTGAACCGACAATAAAGGCCTTATCCCAAACGTGTTGGTGCTTTGGTGTGGCCTTGAAGCGGAATTCAAAAGCCACACCACGAAATATCAAGCCCAGTAACATCATGGTCAATGGGATTGTCAGTGCATCCAGAACCACGGCATAAGCCAATGGGAATGCGCCAAATAATCCGGCGCCACCCAGCACCAGCCAAGTCTCATTACCATCCCAGACGGGCGCCACAGAATTCATCATCAAATCACGATCGGATTGCCCCTTAACGGTTGGATATAAAATGCCGATACCAAGATCAAAACCATCCATCACGATATACATCATGGTGCTGAATATAATGATCAAGAACCAAATAAGAGGAAGATCAATACCCATTTATGGATTCCTTATTTGAGTTTTGTGGGAGGCCCTTACGGATGAGTTTCATCATATAGGCGTAACCCATACCGAAGACGGCGGCATAGACGACAAAGAAAATAAGTAAGCTGATGCTCATATGGATTTCACCGTGGGCGGACACCGCATCTTTAGTGCGCATCAAGCCATAGACGACCCACGGTTGACGGCCAATTTCGGTGGTGAACCAGCCTGCCAGGATCGCGATAAGGCCGGAGGGTGCCATAAGCAGCATAAAACGAAGAAAGAACCGATTTTCATAAAGGCGCTTTTTATGACGCAGCCATAGCCCCCAGATACCCGCCACAATCATCAACATGCCCAGTCCCACCATGATGCGAAATGACCAAAACACCATAAAGACATTTGGGCGATCTTCTGGCGCGAATTCTTTCAGTGCCGGAACTTGTTTATCCAGACTGTGTGTCAGGATCAGGCTGGCAAGGTAGGGGATTTTGACTGCATAACGCGTCTCTTCTGCTTTCTGATTGGGAATACCAAACAGAATCAACGGGGTCGCTTCACCGGGATGATTTTCCCAATGGCCTTCCATCGCGGCGACTTTAGCAGGCTGATGTTTTAACGTATTCAGTCCGTGCATATCGCCAATCATGGCTTGTAATGGCGCAATAATCAGGATCATCCACATCGCCATTGATAACATTTTCCGCATGGCGGATGAATTATTGCCTTTCAGCAGATGCCAGGCCGCAGATGCTGCAATGAAAAATGCCGAGGCCAGAAATGCCGCAGTGCTCATATGCAGCAGGCGATAAGGAAATGAGGGATTGAAAATCACCGCAAGCCAATCAACGGGAACCACTTGATTATCAATAATTTCATGGCCTTGTGGTGTTTGCATCCAGCTATTGGAGGCCAATATCCAGAATGTAGAGATAATGGTGCCGAGTGCCACCATGCAGGTGGCAAAAAAGTGTAGTTTTTCACCAACCCGCTGCCAGCCAAACAGCATAACGCCGAGGAATCCGGCCTCAAGAAAAAAGGCCGTCAATACCTCATAAACCAGTAACGGGCCTGTAATTGTACCGGCAAAATCAGAAAAGAAGCTCCAGTTAGTGCCGAACTGATAAGCCATCACCAAGCCGGAAACCACGCCCATACCGAAATTAACCGCGAAAATTTTTGACCAGAAGTGGTATAACGTTTTGTAGTCTGTATTACGGGTTTTAAGCCATAAACCTTCCAGTACCGCCAAAAAACTGGCTAAACCTATCGTGATGGCAGGAAAGATAATGTGAAAGGAAACCGTAAATGCAAACTGTATCCTTGCGAGTTCAAGGGCATTTAACCCTAACATAGTGACCTCTTATTGAAATCTATTGGGGATATGAGTAAACGAAGTGAGAAAGTGCAGACAAGTAGAGCATAGTGACCTGAGGTATAATAGTGACAATTTTTTGTTTATTGACTATAACAGTTTAAAGGGGGCAGTTATTGGGGAATGCTTGCCGAGTTCGATTTTTCGGCAAGCTGAGGGCAGCATTTGTTTTCCATATTTTCAGAAGGGGCTAAAGAAGGTGAAATAATCGGGATAAGCCGTCATATCTTTCTTCCTCTTCCTTTTCCTCGTTCTTTTTTTGTAAATGTCTTGCATAGTTAATCCATATAAAAGATTCTGGCCCATCCCAAGGTGGAAAAGTAGGCTTCAAAGTCATTAGTGACTAAGGCTGCCTTATTTTGAGAAACTCAGAGCATGGCTTTTGCCCCTATCCGGTAAATGTGCTCACAACCCGTCACTTCACCAAATTCAGCCCGGACTATCATGCCTTCGATAAATGTTATCAGTGCTTCTGCTTTAGTTTCAGCATCTTGTTGGTTCGAGGGGAAAATAGAGGATAACAGCGCTTTTAGCCACTTTTTATGCTGTTGAGCCTGTTTGACAATAGTCTCATCATGGCCTTTAAATTCTGCCAAGGCGTGCATAAACAGGCATCCTTTAAAATCAGGAGATTGGAACCAAGAAAAATGCCACTCAAGGATCGCATCCAGCTTGTTTTCCGTTCCTTCTGGGGTAGATACCGCGCTATTGAGTGACTCTTCAAATCGGTTATGTCTCCTGAGTAATAGGCTTTCAATCAGTTTGTTTTTAGAGCCGAAGTAGCGATACATAGAGGTTTTTGACACACTGGCCTTATCCCGAATCAAATCAACCCCGACGGCGTTGTAACCGAATTCATTAAACAGTGATTCCGCAGTATCTAAGATGTGTTCTTTTTTGTTCGTCGTCATTTTTCTGAGTTATCCCCATTAGCCTTGGTTAATAACCTTATTTATTGAGAGGTTGTTTTGCTGTGTACAGATCTGTACCATTCAGGAAGTGAACAGATTTGTACACTGTATCATGTTGACTGAATAATAGTGCATATTAATCATCTGGAGAATCAAAAATGGGTAAATTGAGCGGCGGCGGTGTTTTACCACCAAAACCAGATTTTATTCAATTAATTAAAGGGTTATTGGGAGGGTTCATGGGTATTTTGGTTCTGGGCTATTTAAGTCAGACAACAGAATATCCGTGGTTAATGGCTCCGTTTGGGGCAACCTGCGTTATCCTCTTCGCAGTTCCGGCTTCTCCGCTTGCTCAACCAAGAAATGTGATTGGTGGTCATTTACTGGCCACGGCTGTCGGGCTTATCACATTATACACACTGGGGGACGCTTTAATTGTGATGTCTCTGGCGGTAGGAGTAGCCATTATGCTGATGCAACTGCTTAGAGTTGTCCACCCACCCGCAGGGGCTAACCCACTGGTGGTATTTTTGGCCGGGCAAGACGCGGTTGGTTTTGATTTTCTGTTTACCCCTGTGTTGACGGGTAGTTTGGCGCTGGTTGTGATTGCCTCTTTTATTAATAATATGGGCAAAGAAAATCGTTGGCCAATATATTGGCATGGATTGACCAGAAGAAAAGGGGGGTGATGAGTAAAATGAAATCACTCAACGGTTGATACGCGACTGACTAATACAAATAAGTTATTCCATTTTGTATCTGTGAATAGTGTTCGCCACATGATGATGAGGTTTAGTGAGTTTTTGGTGAAATTGACTATACCAAATCATCATGCCGTTCAAATTTCCTTCACAAAACGCCAACACGCCCTTCTACAGCCACCATTAAGCAAAACAGATTTTTGCCCAGCGAGCCAGACCTGTTGTGACTGAACCGAAGTAATTACCGCCCACCAGTGGGATCCCCGGCAACTCTTGTTCAACGGCTTGGCGTAGGATAGGTGAACTGGCTGATCCTCCGGTCATAAAGATCACATCGGGTTGAGTTCCACTTTGTGCCACGGCTTCGCTAACTAATTTCGCCATTTTTTCCTTGGTGGATTCGATCGCTGCAATCATCTGATCACGCTGGATATTCACTTCAATCATTTCTGATAATAGATTGAGTTTAACACAATGCTCAGACTGCCCTGAAAGTGCAATTTTAGCTTCTTCCGCACTGCGAACAAGGCTGTATCCTAATGTGTCTTGGTACACTTTCAATAAGCGGGCTAATTTTTCGGGTTCTTGGGCATCCCTGTGCATGGATTTTAATGTCGCCAAATTCTGGCGGGAGTAGAACTCTTTCTGAGCCTGTATGTCGTTAATGGCAATCGGGTTCCAGAACTGTGTCAATGGCATCTCAATGCCTGAGGCAACTTTGCTTCCCAACCCAAAAGGGTGCATCAGTTGCTTGAAGGTCAGATGAATATCTAAGTCATTCCCGCCAATGCGTTGCCCCGCGTGCGCCAGTAAACTGTCATTGCGTTCAGGTTGGCCTTGCCAGCTTGGTCCCATTTGAATAACGGAGCAATCGGTTGTTCCGCCGCCAATATCGACGATCAATACCGTTTTATCTTCTGTTAATGTGGCTTCATATTCCAAGCCGGCTGCCACAGGTTCAAATTGGAACTCAATATGGCGAAAACCCGCCCGTTTTGCCGCATTAAGTAAAATCCCTTCAGCTTGTTGATTCGATTTATCACCACCGCGCCCATGAAAATTGATTGGGCGCCCAATGACGACATCTTCGACAGCTTGCTGTTTATTGGCTTCTACTTGTTGTTTGATATTAGCCATCATGGCGCAAACCAGATCTTCAAAAAAACTGATTTGAGTCTCCCTTAATCCCATTGCACCCAGAAAAGATTTCGGTGATTTAACGTAGTAAATATCTTGGGGATCTTCCAGATATCGCGCTAATGCCTGTTGCCCAAAGACGATATCCTCTGGCAAAAGTTCGATACCTTCTTCACGGTTTGCCGCAACCGCACTACGAAGTAGTTGCTCACCCGCTTGATTGCTTGGTTTGATATTCCAGTGGCGAAATAAATGCTCGGAAACGGATTCTCGGCTCGGTGCAGCCAGAGCAGAAGGCATATAAAAGTTATCATTTTCGATAGCAATAAGCTGCGGGGTATCGCCGATCATTTCTGCTACCGCGCAATTTGATGTGCCATAGTCAAAACCGATGAACATAAGTTTCCTCATCTTTAAGCGTGGAAATTTTTAAAAAGGGCGCAGATGCTATCCTAAATTCGCGTGAAACGCGAGGTTAGAGGAATGAAGATTAACAGTAATAAAAACTTATTAGTCAATGCCCATTATGCAAACACCCTTTTTCGGGCGGCTTTATTTACCTTCGATCATCGTGTGATTTTTGTTTCCGGGGATACCCAGTATAATATTGAGAATTTTTTGTTAATTACCTATAACAGTTTAAGCAGAGGCCAAGCAGATGACGCGTTACGAACAATTGGCTGGCATGATCCGCCAACAAATAGAGGTCGATATTTGGCAAGTGGGGGATAGATTGCCGTCACTGCGGGAATCGGTAAAGTCGTCGGGCTTGAGCTTGATGACTGTACTACAAGCCTACCAACTGCTGGAAAGTCAGGGATGGATCGTGGCACGTCCACAATCAGGGTACTATGTTGCCCCGCGATTAAAACCTTTTGCGGCGGCAAAGGGGGGAAAAGAACTCAACTTAAGTGAAAATGTGGAGATCAGTGCGTCTATTTTTGATGTTTTGCAGGCATGCAAAGATCCGCAGATTATTCCATTCGGCTCAGCATTTCCCGATCCCTCTTTATTGGCAGAGCCTAAATTGTCAAAAATACTGGCTTCCGTTGCCCGCCGCTTCGTTCCACACAGTTCGCTGGCAAATCTGCCGCCGGGCAATGAAAAGTTACGGCGTAATATCTCCCGTCGCTATGCTGCCAACGGTATCCATGTTTCCCCTGATGAAATTGTCATTACTGCTGGCGCAATGGAATCATTAAGTTTCAGTTTGCAATCCGTTACTTCACCGGGGGATTGGGTGGTGATTGAATCGCCGGCTTTTTATGGGGCGCTACAGGCGATAGAACGGTTACGTTTGAAAGCCATTGCCATTAAAACCGATCCGCTTACCGGCATTGATTTGGATACCTTGGACGCGATCGTACAGAAATATCCCATCAAAGCCTGTTGGTTGATGTCGCGTTTTCAAAACCCATTGTGTAGCACCATGCCGCCAGAAAACAGACAGCGATTGGTGGGGATTTTGAATCACCGCCAGATCGCCCTGATTGAAGATGATGTGTATGGCGAATTGTATTTCGAACAGGAACCTCCGGCACCCATAAAGGCTTGGGATACAGAAAATAACTTTATGCACTGTGCATCATTCTCAAAATGCTTGGCTCCCGGTTATCGGGTAGGTTGGGTTGCTGCGGGTAAACACGCAAAGAAAATTCAGCAATTACAGATGATGAGCACGGTATCGGCCAGTACCCCAACACAGTTGGCGATTGCAGACTATCTGGCGCAGGGAGGTTATGACAATCATCTGCGTCGATTAAGGCGGCAGTTGGAACAGCGGCAAAGCCGGATGCTATGGGCAATCAGTGAATATTTTCCCCAATCCGTAAAAGTGAACAGCGCACGTGGAGGTTATTTTCTTTGGCTGGAGTTTGAACCGCCGTTTAATGCGAACCGGCTCTATCAATTGGCATTGGCAAAAAATATCAGTATTGCGCCGGGTAGCATGTTTTCCACCAGCACTCAGTTTGATCACGCTTTTCGCCTGAATACTTCGTTTGGCTGGAATGAAACACAGGCTTTGGCAATGAAGGAGTTGGGGGATCTGTGCCACCGGCTTTCAAAGGAATGCGGGTAATCAATCACACTTCAACTATTTCGATATTGTCGCCAGAGACATTATTTGCCAATGTGCCTATTAACAATTTGACACTGATTATCTTTTGGCTTTATGAACAAAATTTACAAATGGTGAGGGAGCGGCATGAAAATAAAATGTTTCGATTATGCAACATTACCAAGGGTGCAATGGTTTGAAGGGAAAGGTGAAACAAGGGATATTGCCTGTTGGCCTGTGTCTGATGATTTTGCTTGGCGAGCCTGTTTTACGACCTTTCATCAAAGTGGGGAATTGGGGCAGTTTCCTGATATTGAACGCGTGATCGTTTTATTAAAAGGAAAAGGTATCCGCTTGACCAGCCCGGGGTTTCTGGAGCATGAACTGGTGAAAAAGATGACGCCATTTAATTTTTCAGGCGATATCCTGGGACACGCGGAATTATTGGATGGCCCCGTTCAGTGTTTCAATATTATGACTCGTCGCTCATGTTGGGCGTCTGAGATTTCAGTCATTTCTGAGGAACGTTTACTGCCAACATCACACAGTGGTGTACTTTATGTTTTAAAAGGGCGCTGGGAAATCACAGGCGCAAATTGTGTCCAGCTTGCTTTTGGTCAGGGGGCATGGTGGCTGCCGGATATTAGGGACGGGGTAATTAAGCCACTGGTTGCGGATAGCCAGTTATTGTGGGTCGATTTACGCCCGATTGGGTGAATGGGATAATCATTGAAAATTAATATAATAAGCGGCCTGTTTTTATAACAGGTCGTTGAATTTTATAAATTAAAATTTAACAACTTCAAGTTTTAATCAAAAAATCCTGCCTAAAAAATGAAAAATAGCTAAAAGCGTATAATCTTAATCTATGAACATATAACGATAAAAGTAATATGACACAAATATTATTATTCCCGTTATTGATAGTTAAAGACATTATCTCTTTTGGTCATAAATAGCTATCAAATAATAATGGAATATAAAAACTGATTTTTTGTTATGATAAGGATCTAATAAATATGAAGAAAAGTTTGATGGTGATTCCATTAGTCACTTTATCTTTTGGCGTTATGGCACAACCTGTTTCATCACAACTTTATTTGAGAGATGACAGTGTCTCTTTTGTGTTTGGACTTGGTTGGCTGAAAGGCGAATCTAATGAACATCTCTATGGATATTCCGAAGATCCAAAATACAAAAGTAGCCAATTGGATTGGAAAATTGGCGATGTCCTGATTGCCAGAGGCAAAGTTTCTTGGGATCTCCTTGACAGATTAACCGTGAATGCGGGGGGGTGGGTTAAATTATCATCCCGCAATAGCAAAATGGATGATTATGACTGGATGGATATAAACCAAAGCCACTGGACTGACTGGTCATCCAGCCCGGATACTTCCCTGAATGATGCCAATGAATTTGATTTCAATGCCGCAGGTTGGCTAATTAAACAGCCTGATTACAAATTGGGTGCTGTATTGGGTTATCAGGAAACCCGCTTTAGTTGGACAGCTTATGGTGGCCATTATGTCTATAAGAAAGGCGCTAATGTCGGGGAATTTCCTTCTGGGATGGCAGGGATTGGCTATAAACAAAAGTATAGCTTGCCCTATATTGGATTAACCGGACAGTATCGTTATCAGGATTTTGAATTTAACCTGTTACTGAAATATAGTCCGTGGGTAAAAGCCTGGAGCCACGACCAGCATTATATGCGTCGTTTAACGCTGCCTCAGAAATCGGATAAGGTTCATTACTATGGTGCCAGTGTCGATGCCGGTTATTATTTAACGCAAAATGCAAAGCTTTATACGGCATTCACCTGGAATAAATATCGTGAAGGTAAAGGGAAAACGAAGTTTATTTATTCTGATACCGGCTACGTCGCTGATTTAGGTGACGATTCTATCGGAATTGAAAACCGAAACTACAGCATAGATCTTGGATTACAATACCATTTTTAATGTTCTTATTATTACATAACCGGCATAACTGACAGCTACCTATTTTTCGGTATCTGTCAGTTTGGGGCTATACGCCGGAACCGCTGAAAATTTTGTCAATCCCAATTAAACCCTTCTATCACGGCATCCAAATCAAGCTCTTTTCCTTACATTGATCAATTCCCAGAGATCAATGAGCGGTTATTGGATATATATATCCGGCTTCTTATTATATATTCTTTCAGTAAATGGCAATCTGAAAACACTATCATAGTCATATTTCATCTCTTTACCTTACGGTTGTTTTACTAAAAAAATGCCGAATAACGCAATAAAAACACCTGTCATTTCCATTGCAGATAAAACCTCTCCACTCTCACAGTTCAGTAAAATACCGTTTCACAATCTCCCTGCCTATCTCTATTGAAGTCGTGGCGGCGGGTGAAGGTGCATTGCAAACATGCAGTGAACGGCGGCCTTTCACGAAGTGAAAATCATCCACTAATTTGCCATCAGTGGTGAGTGCCTGAGCACGAACACCGGCTGGTGCTGGGGTGATATCTTTTGCTTGCAAATCAGGAATAAGCTGGCGGGCATTTTCGGTAAAAAGTGGGCGGGAAAAGGAACGTCGCATTTCTGCCATCCCTTCACAGAAATAACGTGTGGCGATTTTCCAGAACCCTTTGTAAGCCAGTACCTCAGCCATATCCTGTAGATTGAAATCTGTTTTGCGATATCCCTCACGCTTAAATGCCAAGACGGCATTCGGGCCAACGTCCCGTTTTCCATTGTGCATCCGCGTAAAATGGACGCCAAGGAAAGGGAAGTCGGGATTGGGTACGGGATAAATCAGGTGATTGACCAGATAATTTTTACTGCTGTTCAAGACATAATATTCCCCGCGGAAGGGAACGATCTTCATCCCTGTCTCATAGCCTGCCAGCCGGGCAATTCTGTCGCTGTGCAATCCGGCACCATTCACTAGTGGTG
>NZ_JAQRFK010000080.1 GCF_028598745.1 Xenorhabdus sp. IM139775 | reverse complement strand
ATCAATTAGCCCCATTCCGTTTCGAACAATTTGGATTGTCACCGGAATTATTTGGTTATACTGGCTTATTATTGACTTTCGGCGTTGGGTTAGGTTCATTATTCAATAAATACCTCTTAAAACAACCGTGGATATCTGCCAAATTAGTGACCCTTGCCTCATTAATGAGTCTGTTAAGTGGGATCGGTGTTTACCTGCTCGAAAATAGCTGGCTCTTTATTTTTCCCATGTCAGGCATCGTTATCGCTTATGGGCTGGCTATTCCGAATATTCTGGCTTCTGCATTAACCCACTATTCAGACAGGTTGGGCACTGCCGGGGCTTTACTCGGATTGTTTTACTATTTGCTGTTGGGACTTGGTTTGGCGTTGGCTGGTTGGAGTCAGGCATTGGGCGGCGTATTGATCTGCTGTGGGAGCAGCATGCTGGTTTTGTCCCTTTTTCCCATAAATTTCCCACAAAAAAAGTAAAAAGCGCCCGGATTTCAAAAAAGAAATAAAACCCGGGGGCTATCTAAAAATCAAGCCGGATTAGGAATATCGATAAAAGTCACATCCAATCCATGATGACTTGCCAGCCATTCACCGAGCGCTTTGATGCCATAGCGCTCGGTTGCATGGTGCCCCGCCGCAAAAAAGTGCAGCCCCATTTCACGGGCAACATGGATGGTCTTTTCTGAGACTTCACCTGTCACAAAGGCATCCACACCAAATTCAGCCGCCTGTTCAATAAAACTCTGACCGCCACCGGTACACCATGCCAGCGTGCGGATTTCTTCCGGTGCATTATCACCGCAATGCAGTACCTTTCTCTCCAGGCTTTTTTCAAGGCGTTCAGCCAATTCTGCCGGTGTAACAGGTTGATCAAAAGCACCATGGGGCAAAAGCGTATCAATCTCGCCGACGACTTTCACGCCCATCTGGCGCGCCAATTGGATATTGTTACCCAAAACAGGATGGGCATCTAACGGGAGATGATAGCCATACAGGTTGATATCATTGCAAAGTAACGTTTGCAAACGGCGTCGTTTCATGCCATGGATAACCGGAGATTCATTTTTCCAAAAGTATCCGTGATGAACGATAACAGCATCCGCCTCAAGGCGAACCGCTTCATCCAACAATGCCTGACAGGCTGTCACCCCTGTAATCACCCGATGAACATGGGGACGGCCTTCCACCTGTAATCCATTGGGAGCATAATCTTGAAATTCACGGATACTTAATTCCGTATTGAGCACATGCTCCAATTCAACATTGTTCATCATATTCCCCTTGTCTCTTAGCATGCAAAATATTCAGTTGGGTTCCGGCATTATGTCATTTTAACGATTTCGAATACCTGAAGCCATTTCTGAACATTCCAGCCATACTGGTTTATCACTGGTTTTTAGCCATACTTTATGCAGATAGCTATAAAAGCGGGCACGATCACGACGAAATAGCATAACAGGAAGTGCGATGATACCTAGTGAGACAGCGCCAATACGTCGCAAGAGAATTTGATGGCAAGAATATTCACGATATAGAGAAGACATTAATACCCCTCATGGGCTTAACCTGTACTGTAAGATGCGTAAAATTTTATGCTATAAATTGAAAGGTTACCACTCATCCGACCACTTTTTTAGTGGCATAAATCACCTTTTTTTTCTCATCGCGTAATTTAATTACAAAACCATACCTAAACAGAAACAAAACAAACAAATTGAAAACAAAAAATTAACCCACCATAGTTTGCTACACTTGCCGTATGATACTTTGTCGATAAATTCCGCAGATCATTTATACTTTTTTACGCGTTCAGGAACTCTTTTAATAACTTCTTTGCATGGGCATTCCGGTGCTGTAACTAACTATTTTTTAAAGAAATAAGCAAGGAGAGATACACCATGAACCCATTCCTCATCCTGGGTATTTTTCTGGTGACGCTATTGCTGGGCTATCTAATTTATGCGTTAGTGAATGCGGAGGATTTCTAAATGGCAGTATCCGCTTTTTTACTGATTGCCAGTTTCCTGCTCATGCTGTTTCTATTGAGCAAACCGCTTGGCAATCTGATCGCCAGACTCGTCGAAGGAGAATTACCTCACTGGCTGATAAAAACAGAAACCATCCTATGGCGTTGTTGTGGCTTGAAAAAACCGGGCAGCCATATCAAAGAAATGAATTGGTGGCAGTACGCTCTCGCCATCTTCATATTCAATATCGCCGGGCTATTGCTACTGTTTACGCTACTGATCAGCCAAGGGCATTTACCACTGAATCCACAACAGCTTGCCGGCATGAAATGGGATCTGGCACTGAATACTGCGATCAGTTTTGTCACTAATACCAATTGGCAGGCTTATAGCGGTGAAAATACCCTCAGTTACCTGAGCCAAATGACCGGATTGACTGTGCAGAATTTTCTGTCTGCGGCAACCGGCATTTCTGTAGCTTTTGCCTTAATACGGGCATTCTCCCGCCAAGGCATTAAAACCGTGGGAAATGCCTGGATCGACATCACCCGCATCACCTTATATCTCTTGCTCCCGCTTGCGATCATTGTTGCCTTATTCTTTGTCAGCCAAGGTGTTATCCAAAACTTTTCTTCCTATGTACTCGTTCACTCCCTTGAGGGGCAACAACAATGGCTTCCTATGGGGCCGGTGGCTTCCCAAGAGGCGATAAAACTGTTGGGAACCAACGGCGGCGGTTTTTTTGGGGCAAACTCAGCCCATCCATTTGAAAATCCCACTTCACTCAGTAACTTTGTCCAAGTCCTGGCGATTTTCTTGATCCCCTGCGCATTATATTTTGCATTTGGTCTGGTTGTTGGGGACAACCGTCAGGGATATGCTTTACTCTGGGCAATCAGCATCGTTTTTATTATTGCCACCAGCGTTGTGATGTATGCCGAAACTGCCGGTAATTCCCATTTCCTACATGCCAATATCAGTGACCATTTCAATATGGAAGGCAAAGAATCCCGCTTTGGTATCCTTGCCTCTTCTCTCTATGGGGTGGTGACGACAGCTGCTTCCTGTGGTGCCGTCAATGCAATGCACGATTCCTTTACCGCGCTGGGTGGCATGATACTGCTCTGGTTGATGCAGATTGGTGAAGTCATATTCGGTGGGGCAGGTTCTGGTCTTTATGGCCTATTGCTGTTCGTTCTGCTTGCCGTATTTATTGCCGGCCTGATGATTGGACGGGCACCCGAATACTTAGGCAAGAAAATTGACGTTTATGACATGAAAATGGTCGCATTAGCGATCTTAGCCACGCCTTCGCTGGTTTTATTAGGCACGGCTCTGGCGATTTCAACCGACACAGGGCGCAGCGCGATTGCCAATCCCGGCGCCCATGGCTTCACCGAAGTCCTCTATGCCTTTTCATCCGCTGCCAACAACAACGGCAGTGCCTTTGCCGGACTCAATGCCAACAATGTCTTTTATAACCTCGTGCTGGGGATCATCATGTTTATTGGGCGTTTTGGTGTCATTCTGCCTGTTCTGGCAATCGCGGGTTCCATGGTTAACAAAAAACGCCAGCCTATCAGCAGTGGCACCTTACCAACTCACGGTTCCCTCTTTATTGGATTATTAATTCTGGTCATTTTACTGATTGGTGCTCTCACGTTTATTCCTGCGCTGGCCCTTGGCCCTATCGCAGAACATTTACAACTTTTTGGGTCGTAAGCCTTGGTCGTCAGAATTGGCCGTCAGAATGTGAGGTTGAGAGAGTGAGGTAATGAATGAAAAACAGACAACAAGTATTATTTGAGCCAGCTTTAATTCGCCATGCACTGATTGATTCGTTAAAAAAATGCCATCCGGCCTGCCAATGGCGCAATCCTGTCATGTTTGTTGTTTATGTGGGAAGTTGTCTGACCACCGTATTATGGATTGCTACCTTAGTGGGTCGATTAACCGTGGGGCAATTAACGGACAACACATTATTCACCGGTAACGCATTATTTACCGGTAACGCACTATTTACCGGTGCGATTACCCTCTGGTTATGGTTTACCGTCCTGTTTGCCAACTTTGCCGAAGCGCTGGCAGAAGGGCGTAGCAAAGCCCAGGCATCCAGCCTGAAAGGTGTAAAACGAACCAGTTGGGCGATTAAACTGGCCTCTCCCGACCGAGAAGCCACACAAGAAAAAATCACGTCAGACACTTTGCGCAAAGGCGATATTGTGCTGGTGGAAGCAGGAGAAATTATTCCCTGCGATGGTGAAGTCCTTGAAGGCGGGGCTTCGGTTGATGAAAGCGCGATTACCGGAGAATCTGCCCCCGTTATCCGCGAATCCGGCGGCGATTTTTCCTCGGTCACGGGTGGGACGCGAGTTTTATCCGATTGGCTCATCGTCGAATGTACCGTTAATCCGGGAGAAACCTTTCTAGACAGAATGATCTCAATGGTTGAAGGGGCTAAACGACGTAAAACCCCCAATGAAATCGCCCTCACCATTTTGCTCACTGCGCTGACCATCATTTTTCTGCTGGTTTGTGTCAGCCTGCTGCCTTTTTCCCTGTTCAGTGTCCAAGCCAATCAATCCGGCTCCCCGATTACCCTGACGGTATTAATTGCCTTACTGGTTTGCCTGATCCCCACCACGATTGGCGGATTACTGTCAGCTATCGGGGTTGCAGGCATGAGCCGTATGCTGGGAGCCAATGTCATAGCCACCAGTGGACGTGCTATTGAAGCCGCCGGGGATGTGGATGTCCTGCTACTCGATAAAACAGGCACTATCACGCTGGGAAATCGTCAGGCATCCCAATTTTTACCCGCACCCGGCGTAACAGAACGGCAGTTGGCTGATGCGGCCCAACTCTCTTCTCTTGCCGATGAAACACCGGAAGGGCGCAGCATCGTAATTCTGGCAAAACAACGTTTCAATATGCGTGAGCGTGACCTGCGGGAATTAAAAGCGACATTTGTTCCCTTCTCTGCGATGACACGCATGAGCGGGGTCAATATTGGTCATCGCATAATCCGCAAAGGCGCTGTCGATGCCATTCGCCGCCATATTGAAGCCAATCACAGCCAATTCCCGGAGATGATTGACCAATTGGTACAGAAAGTGGCGCATAAGGGAGAAACACCGTTGGTGGTTGCTGAGAACCAACAGGTCTTGGGCGTCGTCGCCTTGAAAGATATTGTGAAAGGCGGGATCAAAGAGCGCTTTAGTGAAATGCGTAAAATGGGGATCAAGACCGTCATGATCACGGGCGACAATCATCTCACTGCCGCCGCGATCGCAGCCGAAGCCGGCGTTGATGACTTTTTGGCAGAAGCCACGCCCGAAGCGAAACTCGCCCTTATCCGCCAATATCAGTCTGAAGGGCGGCTGGTTGCCATGACGGGTGATGGCACCAACGATGCGCCAGCGCTGGCGCAAGCCGATGTTGCCGTTGCCATGAACTCAGGCACACAAGCCGCAAAAGAAGCCGGCAATATGGTCGATTTGGACTCCAATCCCACCAAGCTGATCGAAGTTGTCCATATTGGCAAGCAGATGTTAATGACCCGCGGTGCCCTGACTACCTTTAGCATTGCCAATGATATTGCCAAATATTTTGCCATTATTCCCGCCGCTTTTTCGGTCACATATCCACAACTGAATGCGTTGAACATCATGCACCTTCATTCTCCGGAATCTGCGGTACTGTCTGCGGTTATCTTCAACGCGATAATCATCATTTTTTTACTCCCCTTGGCCCTGAAAGGGGTCAGTTACCGCCCAATGAACGCATTGTCACTCTTGCGCCGAAATCTATGGGTATATGGCCTTGGTGGTCTGCTGGTGCCTTTTGTCGGCATCAAACTTATTGATATCTTGCTCACTGTCTTCATGTTTAACTGACGATTTTTCAAGAATCAGGACATGCAAATAAAGGTGATGAAAAATGATCTGGTTACGTTCTTCTATTGTTTTGCTGGCATTTCTTAGCCTAATCACAGGGATTGCCTACCCATTGCTGGTGACGGGGATCGCAGAATTTTTATTTCCCCATCAAGCGAAAGGATCGCTCATCGAGCAAGATGGCGAACGGGTTGGCTCTGAGTTAATCGGTCAAAATTTTACCAGCCACATCTATTTTCACGGACGGCCTTCCATGACAGCCGAAAAACCCTACAACGCGTTGTCATCCGGTGGCAGTAATCTCGCTGTGACCAACCCTGCACTGGACAGCAAAATACAGCAAAACATTATCCAAGTGCGTTCATTTAATCATTCCGATAATTCACCGATCCCCGTTGATTTGATCATGGCATCGGGTAGCGGGCTAGATCCCCATATATCCCCGCAAGCGGCTGAATTTCAGGCACAACGTGTAGCAATAGCCCGCCACTTGCCACTTGAAGTTGTTGATAAATTGATCCAGCAACATATTCAATATCCCCTGCTGAAATATATGGGGAAACCGATCGTTAACGTACTGGAACTGAATCTGGCGTTGGATAACCTAGACCCGAAAGGCAAACCCAAAGGCAGGTAGGACATGGAACAGAATGAACCACAGCGCCCTGATCCTGATGATTTACTGACACTGGCAAACGAAAAACCCCGCGGCAAACTGAAAATATTTTTCGGGGCTTGTGCGGGTGTCGGCAAAACTTACACCATGCTGCAAGAGGCTCAACGACTACTGGCACAAGGGTTAGACGTCATTGTCGGCGTTGTTGAAACCCATGATCGACAAGAAACGGCAGCTCTACTGAAAGGCTTGCCTCAATTGCCGCCAAAATATTTCCGTTATCATGAGCGCAGGATAGCGGCATTTGACATTGATGCCGCCCTTGCCCGCCATCCGGCCATTATTCTGATGGACGAACTGGCCTTCAGTAATCCCAAAGGCTGCCGCCATCCAAAACGCTGGCAAGATGTCGAAGAACTACTGGAAGCCGGCATTGATGTCCTGACTACCATCAATGTGCAGCATTTGGAAAGCCTGAATGATGTTGTCGGGGGGATTACCGGTATTCGCGTCCGGGAAACCATACCCGATCATATCTTTGATCAGGCCGATGATGTGGTTCTGGTCGATCTTCCGCCTGATGATCTGCGTCGGCGGCTCAATGAGGGCAAGGTTTATATTTCAGGTCAGGCCGAACGTGCCATTGAACATTTTTTCCGCAAAGGGAACCTGATTGCCTTACGTGAATTGGCACTGCGGCGCACGGCTGATCGCGTAGATGATCAAATGCGCGCTTTTCGTGATACGCAGGGGAGAGAACCCGTATGGCATACGCGCGAAAATTTATTGCTGTGTATTGGCGACAATGCAGGCAATGAAAAGCTGATCCGCAAAGCGGCTCGTCTGGCAGCAAAACTCGATTGCATCTGGCATGCCGTTTACGTTGAAACCCCCAAACTACACCGATTACCGGAAAGCAAACGCCGCACCATCTTACGCGCCTTGAAGCTGGCGCAAGATCTGGGCGCAGAAACCGCAACACTCTCCGATTCCCGCGAAGAAAAGGCCATCCTTCGCTACGCCAGAGAGCATAATCTGGGGAAAATCCTGATTGGCCGCTATTACAATTCTCACGCCAATTTCTTTGGCTTTAAATGGCATCGTGACTTTTCAGAACGATTGGGAAAACTCGGCCCCGATTTAGATTTGATTATTGTTGCGTTGGAAGATAAAAAGCGCGGGGACAAAGAGCCAAAAGATAGCCGGACATTCAATGGCAAATGGCGGCTCCCGATCCAAGGGTTTTTGGTGGCCATTGTGCTCTGCGCCCTCATTACCCTGTTTTCCCGAACGTTCTTGCTGATGCTTGATCAGGCCAATTTAGTGGCAATTTACCTGCTCGGTGTCGTCATCGTTGCGCTGTTTTATGGTCGCTGGCCCTCTGTCTTTGCTGCTTTCGTCAATGTCATCAGTTTTGATATTTTCTTTGTCCAGCCACACTGGTCATTGGAAGTCAAAAACATGCAGTATCTGCTCACACTGACGGTCATGCTGATTGTCGGGGCCGTTGTCGGAAATCTCACCGCAGGTATACGCTATCAAGCCAGAGTAGCCCGTTATCGCGAACAACGGACACGACACCTGTACGAAATCACCCGCGAACTCAGTAAGGCCCTGAACGAAGAAGATGTCGCCCGTATTAGCTATCACTTTCTGTCCAATAGTTTTCAGGCAAAAACGGGGCTGCTTCTGCCAGATAACAACCACCATTTATATCAAGTGCAAGCCAATAACGGGGGGCAGATGCAGATTGATGATGCGATCGCTAAATGGTGTTTTGAGAAAAAACAACCTGCCGGCGCTGATACTGATACATTACCCGGCGTCCCCTATCAGTTATTGCCTGTTGCTACCCCTGCACAAGTCTTTGCCGTTCTTGCCATTGAATCCCCTAACCAACGTCAATTACTCGTACCGGAACAGCAACGGTTATTGCAAATCTTCACGGGGCTGATCGCCAACGCACTGGAACGTTTGCACCTTGCCCGCAGCGCAGAATCCGCCAAACTGGAAACTGAGCGGGAGCAACTGCGTAACTCATTGCTGGCAGCACTGTCTCACGACTTACTGACTCCGTTAACCGTGCTATTCGGGCAGGCGGAAATACTGATGTTGGATTTATCCACAGAAAACTCGCCCCATACCCAACAAGTTAACCAGATCCGTCAGCAAATCCTCAGCACTTCGCGACTGGTCAATAACCTGCTTGATATGGCACGACTGCAATCAGGCGGCATTCAACTCAATCTTGAGTGGTATTCACTGGAAGGAATGGTCAATCGTGCCTTGCGTTCCCTGGCGTATCCCCTCAATCGCTATACGGTAGCACTTTCTTTGCCCGACCATTTATTACTGCATTGCGATGCCGCCTTACTGGAACGTGTTTTTATCAACCTGCTGGAAAATGCCATTAAATACACGGATGAACAGACGTCTTTGGGCATCCAAGCCACAATCGAGCACCAATCTGATCAAAAACAGGTGCATATTGAAGTCTGGGATGCGGGAACAGGCATTTCACAAGGCCAGGAAACACTTATCTTTGATAAATTTTCACGTACCAGCAAAGAATCTGCCATATCCGGTGTCGGGTCAGGTTTAGCGATCTGCCGCTCCATTATTGAAATCCACGGCGGGAAAATATGGGCGGCTAACAATAAAAAAGGCGGGGCGAGTTTTCATTTTCTTTTACCATTGGAAGATCCACCCAAAATGGAAAATACAGCCAAAGATATTTAAAAACAGTCAGCCCCAAGACAATCAAACACCATGATTAGATTGCGTTATTTCCTGCGAACAGGCAGACCTGTCCCGCGCACCCCGTGTTGCGGCAGCACCAGTACAGCGGCCGACCATGCAGGCATGGTGACTTCGCCATTTTCTGTTATGCGTATTCCCGCAGCTAAAGACGCCTCGCCTAATTCACGCTGAATATCATTTAATTTCAATCCTTTGGCGTTAAGATCTTTGACAGTCACAGACCAAGGCGCAGCATTAATCACAACGACCAAGCCATCAAACCGCCAATCACGATCACGCGAGGTCAGATTACCGTCATCAATCGTCATGACTAGCAAACCCATTTGCTGATGAGGGCCAACATTCACAAAATCGACACGCTGCCTGACAGCAGCGCCATCACCAAGTGTCATCAAGGGTGAAAATTGACGTAACCGCAATAGCTCCTGATAAAATGCCATCATCTGTAATAATTCATCTTGGCCTGGTTTTTTCACCCGATTTTTCACGCGCTCAATCAATGGATAATTCTTGCCATCGTTACCATATTCAGGCAATCCCACATCATAATTATTGTCCTTATAATCATAACTGACCCGGTTAAACCAATCGCCGGCATCATAAGAATCACGGGTAAATGATTTTGAACGCAACAACTCTGAACCCTGTTGATCGAAAGCCAACCCTTGCCCCAAGAATACCGTAGACAGCGAGATCGCCTGCATACGCACTCTTGTCTTCAGATCGGCTTCATGAGCCGCTTTATAACTAATAATGTCCCACAATGTCTGATTATCATGCTTAGAAACATAATTCAGTGCTTCAATCGGATCTAATGCATAACCCGCAGCAACTCCCTTATAATCCATTTCTCTGCCGGTTTTCACTGCGCCATCTTTATCAATCATGACAAAATCAGCCAAATTACCTGCCATGCCAAGACGTACCAAATCCCATAAATGGCGAACGTGCCCCGCATCCAACGTGGCAATCTCATTAGGTAATATTCCAGCCCCATTACCGACTCCCTGATGGCTGCGAATACTGTCCGCGACGTCAAATGGCCCGCCGCCACGTACCGCATCCCGTAGCCGGTCAGAAAAAGTTCCGATTCCCGTTCCTTTAAGATTGATTTGCGACGCGGTTTCGAATCGATCATCCTGCCCGGAATTCCAGCCTTCACCGAAAAAGTAGACGGCCGGGTTAACGGCGCGTACTTTTTCGAGTGCCGATATTATTTGCGCTTTGGGGTGATATCCCATTAAATCGAACCGAAAGGCATCTATCTTATAATCTTTAACCCAAGTCACCAGTGAGTCTTCAATCAGTTTGGCAAACATACGGCGTTCTGGCGCCGTGTCAGCACAACAGGTATTATGTTCAACCCCGCCTGTTATTTCATCCAAGCGGTGGTAATACCAAGGCACTATCTTATCCAGCACCGATGTCCGGGACGCCGGACCTGCCGCATCAGTATGGTTGTAAACAACATCCATGATCACATTCATGCCCAGTTGCTGCTTGATGGCCTGTACCATGGCACGAAACTCTTTTATACGACCAGCACCTTCTGGATCAGTGGCATAAGACCCTTCCGGTACGGTGTAATGAAACGGATCGTAACCCCAGTTATAAGAATCCGTTTTTGCCAACAGCGTATTTAATTCTTGTACTTGCGGATTATTGATATTGTCATTACGCTGCAATTGCTGCAAAACCTCCCGCACCGTCAATGCGCTATGGCAATAACCGGCAAAACGGCTATTTTTCACCATTGGATTGATTTGACACAGGTGACTGAAAGACTGATCAAGATCAGCCACCTGATGGCTAAATTCATTCACGGAAGCGATATCAAACACCGGCAATAACTCCATATGGGTCATTCCGGCCTGACTCAACGCCTTAAGATGCCTGAACATATCGCTGTTATTGTCAGTCAGTGCCAGATATTTACCACGCCAGACTTCTGGTATCGTGCTGTCTGCAACGGAAAGATCACGGATATGCGCTTCATGGATGGTCATGCGGGCAATATCCGTTGGTGTATTTTGTGGGTGCGGCGTCAGCAGATTATCCCAATTTTGGGGTTTCAGTGCTGTATCATCCAAATTGATCACCTGACTATATTCTGAATTAGTCGACAAACTATAAGAATAAGGGTCGGTCACTTCATGGCGTTCCACCTTGCGGGAATGGGGATGGTAAACCTTTAAGGCATAGCGATAATAAGCGCCAATCAACGCCTTGCCACCTTGCCATGACCAAGAGCCACTCGCTGCATCGCGCTGCATTGCCTCGCTGGCAACAATCTGCTTATCTTGATTATAAATAACCAGACCCACCTCTTGGGCAGTCGGTGCCCACAAACGGAAAATCACGCCCCTGTCGTTTATCCGCGCGCCATATTCCAACGTATCAGCAGCCTCGGCGAAACGATCATCCAGCACACCCGCGGTTTGTACTTGGGTTGCCGATAGTAATGCACCTTGTTCATTAGCGGCTAAAGCCACCAAATCCCCGACCAATAACTGATCAATATCCACCGTCTCAGGCAGACGGAATGCGGCCCATTTTGCCAGATGAGGGAATTTTTTTGCGGTTTCCTGGCTCAACGTTGTCGGTGTGAGTGTCAGGTAATGATCCGTAAAATAACCGCGTTCGTTTAACTTTATCTTTTTGTTTTTATTATAATATAAACGAATAATCGGTTTACCTTCGCCACCTGGCCACAATAACGTTTGTTTATCAACCCAGTGCGCGGAAGCCTGCGAAATTGCTGACTCAGAATGCGCATTGTCAATACGACAACAATAGATTTGTTCACTGCCTGATATTTGTTTCAAACTATGCTCTAAACTATGTGCCATCGGTTTCTCCTGAGTGTTCAACAAGTCACTTTTGTTTGGAACGCACTTATTTGGAACGCACTTATTTGGAACGCACTGTGTGAGCAATAAAATAAATAGACTGCTCACCAAAATAAGATAAACCTTTCTGCAAAAGTCAGATTTCATCGTCAAACCTTGTTAATAGAAAGATCGCATTAAATAACATTCCCACATGGCAGATTTACAGGTATCACTATGATGAAAATCTATTTAAACACTCTATTAAGTCACTTCACCTCATCCTTTATTTATAAACATAGGGAGGAAGATAAAGGATGAGTGATTTTATGCGTAAACTTGGGCAAACTTTTATTCATTGGGTTTTCACATATCAACAAAATTGGCCTATGATTTCCCCCTCAGATACAACACTGTAATGTCAAGCATAGGGTTAATTGAATATGAGTACCTGGCTGATTTATGCCTTACTCTCTGCGCTAACCGCAGCACTGGTGGCTATCTTTGGTAAAATTGGATTGCAAAATTTAGATGCCAATACGGCAACCGCCATTCGGGCTGTCATTATGGCGCTGTTTTTGGTCGGCGTGGTTATTGTGCAGGGAAAGCTAAATCTTATCAGTGAGATTATGGCCAATCGCAGGGCGCTGCTGTTTATCCTATTAAGTGGAATAGCCGGGGCGCTTTCTTGGTTATTCTATTTTCTGGCGATCAAACATGGCAAAGTTTCCCAAGTGGCACCTATCGATAAACTCAGCGTGGTATTTGCCGTCATTCTGGCGGTGATCCTATTTGGGGAGAAAATTTCGCTGATAGCTGCCGCAGGCGTTGCACTCATTACCATCGGGGCTTTGATGGTCGCGTTGGG